>JAAZOO010000094.1 GCA_012797715.1 Geobacteraceae bacterium
AAGCCCCGGTCTCCCAGGAAACGATACCCCTCCCCGTATTCGCTCCGGTCGCTGTTGTCCCAGAGAATCACCCCGTCGGGAGTCAGGGAGTCCGGTGCGTGGAAGGAGCAGCGCACCCGCTCCCGGCCGTCGAGAACCACCAGGTGGAAACGGTTGCGGTACGCGGCAACCGCGCGCGGGTAGCCATCGCCCCCTTCCAGGGGAACATGGCGCAGGGTGACATTGGCGGGCATGCGCGGGGCCAGCTTTTCATACCACACCCGGTCGTGCTCAACCGACACCACTTCCCTGACCCGTCCGGCCCACCACAGGGTGCTGGCGCCGCAGCCGTACTCGAAAACGGACATGCCGGCGTCCACCCGCGGGGTCAGGAACTCGATGGCCGGATAGGTGATCCAGGGAAGGGGATTCCCCTCCGCATCCACGGGCATCTTTTCCCGGAAGCTCCGGAACCAGCCGTCTTCCCGGAGGGGACCGGCCTGGCGGAGCATGAACAGGGAGTAGAGATCCAGTCTCTTGAGCAACGCCATGAGCGGAGCTTTCACTATTCTTCGTATCACCATATCCTCGGATAGAGCAGTGCCCGGGTCAGCATCATGCCGGTCCTGCGGAGCGGGCGGTAGACAAAACAGGAGCCGTGGGCCGCGAACCAGTAGGCGACGCAGGAGGCGGCCACCGCGCCCATGCCGCCGTAGCGGGGAATCAGGACCAGATTGAGGAGCACGTTCACGACGCACCCCAGGAAAACGGTCAGGAAATGGACCCGTGTCCAGTTCATTGCGGTCAGGAACGAGCTGCGGGCAACGCCCAGATTGGGGAACAGCCCTGCCCAGATGAGCACGGCCAGCATGGGGCCGGCCGCCGCGTACGCCTCGCCGAAGAGGAGCTCCACCACCCATCCCGCCAGGAAGGTGACAGGCACGGCAACCAGGTACGCCATGAGCGCCATGAGATTGTAGAGCTTCTGCAGCCTCCCGTAGAACAGCTCGTCGCTGATGGCGCGGGCTTCCACCACGCTGGGGAAAACGGACGAGACAACGGCCATGGGGATGAAGTACCAGACCTCGGCCAGGCGCACCGCCGCAGAATAGACTCCCACCTCCGCATCGCCGACCATGTCCCCGATCATGACCTGATCGATACGCATGTAGATCATGATGATCACGCTGGACAGGATCAGCGGCCAGCTGTCCCTGAGCAGATGCCGCGCCAGGCGGGAACTTGCGCGCCAGGCCGTGAGCCTTCCGCCCCTGACCCGATAGGCGAGCGCCATGCCCAGCGCCCCGAGCGCGATCTCGGCCGACCCGGCCCAGGCAAAGGCCGCAAGCGGCGCCTTGACCAGGATAAGGACGACCTTTACCAGGGTTATGCACAGAAAGGCCGAATTTTTTGCGTATACCGTAAACTTCGATTGGACCTGGGACTGAAACCAGAAATCGATGGTGTCAAACGCCTGGAATATCATGCCGGCCGCGGTAATTCCCACCAGCCAGTGGGCCGACGTATCTCCGGGCCGCATCAGGAGAATTGTCACCACCGTCAGGCCGAGCGTTGCGGCGCCACCCGCCGCCTTGAGGACAAAGGCCGTGCCCAGGGTCTCATCCCGGCAGCCGGGATCGCGCACGATATTGCGGACAACGATCCCGTCGAGACCGAGGTTGGCAAGCGCGGAAAACAGCGCGACAAACGCCCCGGCATAGCTCAGCAGCCCGAACCGGTCCGGGCCCAGGTAGCGGGCGACCCAGACCCCCACCAGCAGGCCCGCGCCCATCCGCACAACCTTGTCGGCAAAAAGCCAGCCGGTATTGCCGATGGCCTTCTGCAGGCCCGGCCGGCCTGCAATCCTGGTCCGGATGAACGGAGGGAGAAACCTGGTCCAGGCCGGATTCATCGGGTATCCCGATACCACCGGTACACGGCGCGCACCCCCTCTTTGAGCCCGATGGAGTGCCGCCAGCCCAGGTCGTGCAGGCTGGAGACATCGCACACCTTGCGCGGGGTGCCGTCAGGCTTTGTTGAGTCGAAGGTCAGTTCACCGTCAAAACCGACCACCTCCCGGATGAGCAGCGCAAGGTCCCGTATGCTGACCTCCTCGCCGGAGCCGATGTTGATCAGGGCGGGTGATGGGTGGTGGGTGATGAGTGATGAATAGACATCCTCCGGCAGATTCATCAGAAAGAGGCACGCGGCCGCCAGATCGTCCACGTGGAGGAATTCCCGCAGCGGCGTGCCGCTCCCCCAAACGGTTACGGCGCCGGCGCCGCTCTTCTTGGCTTCGTGGAACTTGCGCAGGAGCGCCGGCAGCACGTGGGACGTTTCCAGGTCGAAGTTGTCTCCGGGTCCGTACAGGTTTGTCGGCATGGCGGCCAGGTAGCGGGTGCCGTACTGGCGGTTGCAGGAGCGGCACAGGGTGATGCCGGCGATCTTGGCAACGGCGTAGGCATCGTTGGTGGGCTCCAGGGGGCCGGTGAGCAGGTACTCCTCCTTCAGCGGCTGCGGCGCCAGCTTGGGATAGATGCAGGTGCTTCCAAGAAACAAAAGCCTCTTCACGCCCGTGACGCGGGCATGGTGAATCACGTTATTCTGAATCATCAGGTTATCGTAGATAAAGTCAGCCGGGTAGGTGCTGTTGGCAACGATGCCGCCCACCTTTGCGGCGGCGAGGAAGACGTAGTCCGGCTGCTCCCCGGCGAAGAATGCGGCAACGGCCGCCTGGTTCCTCAGGTCCAGTTCGCCGCTGGTGCGGAGCACCAGGTTCGTGTACCCTTCCGCGGTGAGTTTCCTGACGATGGACGATCCCACGAGGCCCCGGTGGCCGGCCACATATATTTTTGCATTCTTGTCCATGGTTTCCCTGTTCCCGTGCGGTCTACCGCGCATTCCCCGCGTCATGCACCGTCACCCCGTTCCCGTGGCGCTGTCCCGTACCCGAGGAAACGCCGGCACGGAGAATCTCCCGTTCCTCGACCCCCCGGCGCCGCAGCTCCGCGGCAAGGAAATCGCCTCTTTTGACCGATGTTATAACGATGCGGCTCCTCTCGCCCGTCACCCCCCGATCCAGGGACGAGACCCTGGTATCGAAAAAGCTCTCCCCTTCATGGTCGTCGTCCAGGACCGCCACGAGCTCCAGCCCGGTTTCCCGCAGGGAAAGGTAGGCTATCTCCGCCACCTCGTCCACGCCGCAGAAGGAAACGGAGCGGACTCCCGACCCGTACAGGCGCCGGAAAAGGTCCAGGTAATCCTGGCGCGTTATCCGGTAGAGGCTGGTGAAGTAACTCAGGTGCTGGTAGGCAAGGCGGCTCTTCTCCGCAATCCCCTGGGGGGTGAGGAGGTAGCCGTAGCGGTTGCGGGGAAAGGAGGCAATCCGCACATACCCTTTGGCAACGAGGTTTTTCAGGTAGGAGTTGACCAGCCCCAGGGCGATGCCCAGGCGGCGGGACAGTTCCCGCTGGGAGAGCGTTTCCTCCGAGGCCAGCTCTGTCAGGAGAAGAAGCGAGCGGTAGGAATCCATGGTTTTTTCTTCGGCATCGTTCACTCCGTGAACATTACAGGAAGAACGGCTCCATGGCAATCGGTTTTTCACGGCAGGGCGTTCCGAAGCACGGGGAGCGGCGCACGAGACGGGATGTCTTGAAAGAACCGGAGTGCTGAAACGTATCTTTACTATGGAATCTCATGAGATATCCTTCTATAATGAGCAAAAAAATGGCGTACAGGGAACTTTCCAAGGGACGATTCGCGGGGTGTGCCCCCCATACCGCCATCAGCGCCGGACATTCCGGCCCACCTGACGTTTTCCTGCGGACATGGAGGGGTGCATGAAAAAGGGAAGGCTGCTTTTCCTGATTATTGCCCTGATAGGGGCGTGCTCTATCCTTTTCACCCTTTTCTACGGAAAAGCAAAGGACGCCGCCATACGGAAACTGAACGAGGAGCAGCTGATTCACGCGAAACAGGCGGCCCACGGCATAGAAGACTTTCTCGCCACATGGACCGGCATCCTCGGCTCGCTGTCCACACTGCCCCCTATCATCCATGTCACCCCCGAGGGGAAAAAGTACCTCGATATCTTTCTCAAGGCCCATCAGGAACAGCTCCGCTCCCTGACGCGCGTCGACGAAAAGGGGATCATTCTCTATACGGTCCCCTTTTCCCAGTCCATAGGAGCGGACATCTCGAACCAGAAACACATACGGGAAATTCTGAGGGAACACAAGCCCGTAGTCAGCGATGTCTTCCGAACCGTCCAGGGCTTTGAGGGGGTCGCGCTCCATGTGCCGGTTTTCGAGGGGAACGCGTTCAGGGGCACCCTCGCCGTGGTCATAGACTTCCAGAGCCTTGCCAGGCGGTACCTGGAAGTCATCAGGATAGGCGAAACCGGGTATGCCTGGGTGATAAGCCGGGACGGAACGGTGCTGTATACCCCGGTTCCCGGGCTTTCCGGAAGATCCGTCTTCGAAATTCTCGGGAGAATCCCGTCCCTCGCCCCCCTGGTGCGGGAGATGCTGAAGGGCCGCCAGGGGACGGCGGTCTACACCTTCGACAGAATCGCGGGGTAGAAGGTCGCTCCCGTGAAAAAACATGCGGTGTATCTCCCCATCCCGATGGGGAATACCTTCTGGTCCATTGCCGTGGCATCCCCGGAAAAGGAGATGCTTTCATCCCTCTCCTCGTTCAGAAACAGGCTCATCATAATTATCGCGATACTGTTTGTGGGGGGCGTCCTGTTCTCCCTGCTTGCCACCAAAGCCTGGCTGATTGTGTCTTAAGAGAAGACTCGCCGGCAGGCCGAGGAGGAACTGCGCGCCCTCAATGAAACCCTCGACCAGAAAGTACGGGAAAGGACATCCGAACTGGAAGCGGCGAACCAGAGACTTAAGGAGCTGGACAGGCTCAAATCCACCTTCATTGCATCCATGAGCCACGAGCTCAGGACCCCCCTCAATTCCATCATCGGCTTCACCGGCATCCTGCTCCAGGAACTGGCCGGCCCCCTGAACGGGGAGCAGCGGAAGCAGCTGGCCATGGTGAAGAGCAGTTCCCGTCACCTGCTTCAACTGGTTACAGACATCATCTACCTGAGCAAGATCGAGGCAGGCAAGCTCGAGCCGTGCAGGGAACCCTTCGACGTGACGAAGGCCGTCCAGGAAGCCCTGGAGACCCTGCGCGTGACCGCGGATCGAAAGGCACTGGAGCTGACACTGGAAGCGCCGGAACACCTGACTCTGGAAAGCGATCCCAGGAGGGTACGGCAGATACTGGTCAATCTCATCGGCAATGCGGTCAAGTTCACGGAAAAGGGAGGGGTGGCCGTAACCGTAACGGAAGAAAACGGCGCCGTACGGATGGCAATCCGTGACAGCGGCCCCGGAATCAGGAGTGAAGACATGGGAAGGCTCTTCCAATTCTTCAGCCGGATACCCTCGAACGGAGGGCAGACACAGGAGGGAACGGGACTGGGGCTGTATCTTTCGAAAAAGATGGCGAATCTCCTCGGCGGCGACATCACCGCCGAAAGTGAAT
This sequence comes from Geobacteraceae bacterium, assembly GCA_012797715.1. GTDB lineage: Bacteria > Desulfobacterota > Desulfuromonadia > Geobacterales > Geobacteraceae > RPRC01. The sequence goes on from JAAZOO010000094.1 coordinate 5,524, forward strand.
TCGGCACGGGAAGCGTATTCACCCTCACCCTGCCGCTGCGGAAAAGGGAGGTGCCGTGAAGAGCATCCTGTTCGTGGGAAACAAGGGAAAGAGCAGGTATCTGATACGGGTCAGCACAGAAAAACCCGTCAATGGGGAAGCCATACCGAATGAGAGTGCCGCGTTCTTGCGAGGCGCTGCCGCGGCCGGAAGAACCATGCGCCATAATGGGAGGGGAACACACCATGAGAGTTCTCATCGTCGACGATAACGGCGACAACCTGTACCTGCTGGAGAGCCTGCTCACGGGACACG
>JAAZOO010000095.1 GCA_012797715.1 Geobacteraceae bacterium
CCGGTGAACGACATGGCATTCGCACGGAAGCTGGTGGCGGGCATCAACCGGGCGCGCACGGGCGCCGGGGTGCATATCTCCTGCGCCGGCGCCCATCTTTCCGCAGTCATCGACGAATCGGTGATGAAGAGGAACATCATCGCCTGCGTCGTGTCTTCCCTGTTCGTGGTGCTCGGACTCTTCTACTTCACCTATCGCCGCATCCTCCCGACACTGCTGATCCCCCTGATCCTCCTCTACGGTGTTGCGCTCGCCCTGGGCACGGCCGGACTGTTCCTCTCCTCCATCCACATCATCTCCTTTGCCTTTACCGCACTCATCATTGGCCTCGGCACCGACTACTCCATCCACCTCTACGACCGCTTCCGCTCGGAACGGTCTGCGGGCAGAGATTCCCGTGAGGCCCTCCGGCTGGCGGTGGTGGATACCGGCCGCGGCGTCTTCACCGCAGCGGTGACCACCGCCCTCCCCTTTCTTGCCCTCACGATCTCCGATGTCCGCGCCCTGTCGGAGCTGGGGCTGCTGGTGGGTCTCGGCGTCCTCTTTTCCCTGTACGCCACCTTCCTGTTCCTTCCTCCCCTGCTCTCTTTTTCCGAACGCCGATTCCCCGGAGCCGCCTACGGGCCGCTTCCCGGCTTCAATCTCGACCGGTTGTGGCCCTTCAGCCGACGATGGCGCAGGACCATGGTCACCATTTCATTCGTGCTCACAGCCTTCTTTCTTGTCGCCTCCGTATCCCTGACCTTCGAGGGAGAGCTGAAAAACCTCCAGCCCAAAAGCTCCGAGGCGTTCCTGACACAGGAGAAGATGGAGAAGCACCTGAGCCTCAGCCCGAAACAAATGCTGGTGGCTGTCGACGGGAAAGACCTGGAAGAGGTGTTGGCGCGGGGGAGGAGGATAGGGGAACTTGCGGAGCGGTACCACCGGGAGGGGCGGATCGCATCCTGGTCATCGCTGGACCGGGTTCTCAATGGGGAAGCGGCGCAGCGGCAGGTACTGGCCGCGCTGTCGAAGGGGAGCGAAGGGGAGAAGATACCGGGAAGAGTGGCAGAGGCCCTGGAGCGCAACGGCTTCGCCCTGGAGCCGTTCGCGCCTTTCCTGGACGGCATGGCCCGGCTCACGGCTGCGGGACCCGCATCGGCCCGGGAAGCCATCGAACGCCTCGCAGCCTCGCCCCTGCGGGGAGTGGTGGAGAGGCATCTGGTCCGGAACGGGGACTGGTACCACCTGCTCGTCTATCTCCACTACGGGGGAAAGGGGTTCCGGCAGGATGCCTTTCTCCGCGACCTGGCAGCGATGGACCCGGCGGCGCGTGCCACAAGCGTCGACCTGGTGAGCAGCCATCTGGCGGCATCGGTGCGGGAGAGCTTCCTGTGGGGATTCCTGCTGGGCGGGGCCCTTGTGATCTTCCTCCTTGTTTCCCATTTCGAAACCCTGAACGGCGTCTTTGCCTCCCTCTTTCCGGTGCTGGCCGGAGTGGTCGCCATGACCGGCATGATGTCCCTGACCGGCATGGGGCTCAACTTCATGAACGCCATGGTGCTGGTCACGATTCTCGGCATGGGAAGCGACTACGGGCTCCACATCGCCCACCGGGTCGGCAGGGGGGGGGAACGGGATCAACGGAGAGGCTTCGTCCAGGCAGGCCGGGCCGTACTCCTTTCGGCCCTCACCACCATTGCCGGTTTCGGCTCCCTCGCATTCACCGACTACGGGGCCATGTCGTCCATCGGCTGGGCGACCAACTTCGGCATCGGCGCAACGGCGCTGTTCTCCCTGGTGTTTCTGCCCGCGTTCCTCCCCCGCGGGACTACCTCTTCCCCAGAAGGCGGTCCACGGCCCACTGCCCCCCGCCCGTGGCCACCAGGGCAAGGGCCATGCCCAAGAGCGCCAGATTGAACTCGATGCCGTGACCCTTGCCGGCCGCGCAGGTACTGTTCAGGAAGAAGCCGTTCACCCAGGTGACCTTGTACATGGCAACGGCCATGGTAACCGCGATACCGGCTGCTGAAAACCGGGTGAGAAAGCCGCAGAGAATCCCCAGGCCGCCTCCGAATTCGGCAATGATTGCCAGCAGCGTCAGGACGGGAGGAATCCCCAGATGCGCCTCAAAATTCTTGAGGGTGGCGGTCAGGCCGTGCCCGCCGAACAGCCCCAGGAGCTTCTGGGAACCGTGGGCCGCGAATATCAGACCCAGAGGGACCCGGATCAGCAGCAGGGCGATGGAGTCCAGGGTGGATGCGGAAGAAATTTTTGCCATAGAGAGCCTCCAACAATACACAGGTTCCGGACAATCTCCGGAACGTGCGGTTCGCATACAAAGGTCAGTCAGAGGAGGAGCTTTGTGAGGCGTCCCTCCGTCCGGTGTTCTTTTTCCGGTACATGCGCGCCATGTCCGCCGTCATCCTCCGCGCACTGGCGCGATACTCCGGCGGGTCCAGGATCTCGGCGTGTTCTCCGTAGGAGAGGACCCAGGAAACGATTTCCATCATTCCTCCCGCGTCGAAGGAGATGACCACGCCTCCGTCATCCTCCTCCGCGATGCGCTGGGTGGGATGCCACACCCGATCCCGGACCGCGTGGGCCACGACCGGGGAAAAGCGCACCCGCACCGGAACCGGCTCTTCTTCCACGATTCCAAAGGCCTTCCGCAGCTTCTCCTCAGGCCGGAAGTCGTCGGGAATCTCGAACCGTTCCTTCTGTTGCGCAACACGGCTGATCCGCTCCACGGCAAAGGTACGGAGAGCCCCGCGGTTGTGGGCGTACCCCAGGAGATACAGCCCACCCTTGTGGAAGATGAGGGTATAGGGGTCAACCAGGTAGCAGGCCGGCTCATCCTTGCCCGTCCCCCGGTATTCGATGGAAACGCGGCGCTGGAAAACGAGAGCGTCCCGCAACTCCCGGAGGGGCTCGAAGACACTCCCGTACTTCCGCCTCCCCTGCAGCAGGGGAAGGGTCACCCCGGAAATGCGCTCCATGTGAGCCGCGTAGCGGGGGGGGAGGACCGAGTTCACCTTGCGGAAGATCTCCTCCATGTCGTCGTGGAAGGGGGTTCCTTCGAGAAAGTCCAGCTGCGAGCGGAGGAAGGAGAGGGTCATGAGCTCCTGGAGGGAGAAATTGATGGGGGGAACGTCCTTGAAGCGGGTCAGGAAGCGGTAACGCTTGCGGCCGTTCTCCCGCTCGCTCACCAGAGGATACCCCGCCTCATGGATGGCGATCAGGTCCCGGTGAACCGTGCGGCGGTTGACGCCGGTTTCCTCGGCCAGTTCATCGATGGTCATGCCGTGGCGTGACTCGATGAGGCGGATGATATCGTGGACCCGTCCCGCCTGGGAGTATTTCTTGGCCGGTTTCCCCTTCCGCAATTCCACCGTCCTCCGGATGAAGCACGTTTCATCGGTGGCAAATACTACCCCAAGCCGCGGAAAGTTGGAAGACAAAAGAAAAACCGGAACGAGGCATCGGCAAGGGCAATTGCAACCTGTTCCGGATCAGGGAGAAGAGATGAACTATGATACCATTGTGGTCCTCGGCCCCACTGCCTCGGGGAAGACACGGCTGGGAGCGGGCATTGCGCGGGAGGTGGGCGGCGAGATCATCTCCGCCGACTCCCGGCAGGTCTACCGGGGGATGGATATCGGCACCGGCAAGGATCTGGAGGAGTACGGGGAGGTGCCGTATCACCTGATAGATATCCTCAATCCCGGCGAGGAGTTCAACGTGTTCCGGTTCCAGCGCCTCTGTTTCGCAGCAATGGATGAGGTCCGCGGCCGGGGGCGCGTTCCGGTCATCGTGGGAGGGACGGGGCTCTACCTGGACGCGGTCCTGCGGGGATACCGGATGGTGGAGGCGCCGGAGGATCCGGTGTTGCGCGCCGAACTTGCGCTCCTTTCCCCGGAGGAGCTGACCTCGCGTCTCCTTTCGCTCAATCCGCGCCTCCACAACACCACCGACCTCCTGGACCGGGGGCGACTGGTGCGGGCCATCGAGATCGCCGCATACGAGCGGGACCACGATCCGGAGCCGCTACCCGAGATTCACCCCATGGTGTTCGGTGTCAGGTGGGAGCGGAGCGCCCTCCGCCGCCGCATTACGGCCCGCCTCACGGCACGGCTTGACGCCGGGCTCATCCAGGAGGTGGAGCGCCTTCACCGGGAAGGTGTGCCGTATGAAACCCTGGAGTTCTACGGGCTGGAGTACCGTTTTGTGTCCCGCCACCTCACGGGGGAGCTGAACCGCAACGACCTATTCCAGAAGCTGAACAGCGCCATTCACGACTTTGCCAAGCGGCAGGAGACCTGGTTCCGGCGCATGGAGCGCCAGGGGGTGGCGATTCACTGGCTGGACGGTTCCGGCGCACCCCTGGAGGAGGCGCTGGCGCTGCTCCGGCACCAGGGGACGGCGGAGAGGGAAAAAGAGCTGTCGTGAATGCACAGCGAAACCAGGGACGGTACGGCCGCTGCGTCGCAACGGGGGGAGAAAAGCAGGAGAAAAAAGTTCGTTTTTTGTGATCTGCGTCAAAAGATAACCGGGAAAAAGTGGTAAAGTTACTCCGGATTGTGACGATATGATGAGTAAAGAGATTGATGCAGCCCGGCAATCTCTCCCATACAGAAACGTCGCACGTCACAACGACGTACCTTCCTTTTGCGCGGTATCCTCCCTCCGGAGCCGCGCTCTTTTTTTGCCCGCTGCCGGCAGAAATGGCCGGGATCCCCCCACTCCTGTCCAGGCTGGCGTCCGATCCGTTCCCGGGAGCATGGCGGCGGGATCCGGAGCGTCACTCCGTCACGATGAAGGCATCGGGGTATCCGTTCCGGGCCAGGGTGGACCGCGCCGCTTCGGCATCGGCACGGGAACGGAATCTTCCCGCGTGAACCCGGTAGACCGTGCCCCGTTCCGTGTCGACGCGGCGGACAGTTGCACCGGAGACCACCTTTCCCGTTTCCTCCGAAACGATCCTCGCCCTTTCCCTGTCCGAAAATGCCGCCACCTGGAGCGTGTAGAACGATACGCTCGCCGGCTGCACCGGTGACGACACATCCTGCGGCGCCTCGCCCACGACCTCCAGCACGACCGGCGTCACCCCCCTGCCCACCATGTCCAGTTCCTGCGCCCCCCGGAAGGAAAGGTCCACGATGCGGCCCGGCACGAACGGCCCCCGGTCGTTGACACGCACAATGGTGGTTCTTCCGTTCAGCTTGTTCGTCACCTTGATGGAGCAGCCTAAGGGGAGCGTCTTGTGGGCGGCCGTGGGGCGGTGCATGTCGAAGGTCTCGCC
>JAAZOO010000096.1 GCA_012797715.1 Geobacteraceae bacterium
AGTGAGAGCCGGCGCGAGGAACTCGGGAAAGAGGTGCGGTCCGGAATCATGGCATGGCTGAACCGCAACCCGTTTCCCCTGGGGTTGCACTACCTGTCGGCCATGGAGTGCGGCCTGCGTATTCCGGTATTCTTCTATGCGCTGAAGCTCCTCCGTCTCACGGATGAGGAGTTCGCGGCCATCGGCCGGGCGGCATGGCGCCATGCGTGGCTCACCCGCAGACGGCTTTCCCTCTATTCCTCCCTGGGCAACCACACCATCGCCGAGTGCGCGGGGCTTGCGTTCGCCGCTGCGCTGTTCCCTGGCAGCGGCGAGGGAAGGGACTGGCTGGATACTGCCGTGTCCCTCCTGCGCCGGGAGATTTCCCACCAGATCCTGGCGGACGGCGGACCGGTGGAGCAGTCCTTCGCCTACCACCGTTTCGTGCTGGATTTGTACTGGCTGACAACGGATTTCCTGGGACGGAACGGCCTTGCCGACCTGCGCGACCTGCTGCCGCGCCTGAGGGCGGGAGAGGAGTTTTTGGCCGCATTCCGGGACCGGCGTGGAAATCTTCCCGCCATCGGTGATTCCGATGACGGCCGGGCCGTCGCGCCCTCCCTTGCTCCTGCGCGATGGGAGGCGCCGCTTCCGGAGCCCGGCGTCCGCTCGTTTCCCGATGCGGGCTACTCGGTGTTCCGGTGTGCTTGCGGCGCCCTCCTGACCTTCGATCACGGACCCTTGGGCATGCCTCCCCTGTACAACCACGGTCACGCCGATGCGCTGTCCGTAACCTATTCCCTGGAGGGGATTCCTTTCCTGGTAGATCCCGGCACCTTCCGCTATAACGGCGACCCCGTGTCGCGGGCATGGTTCAAGGGAACCCGTTCCCATTGCACCGTAACCATCGACGGCGAAGACCAGGCCGTGCAGGAAACGGGGTTCATCTGGAGCCGGCCCTACCGGAGCGGCATCGTAACGCGCCGGGACAAGGACGCCATGGTTCGGCTGGAAGCGATCCATGACGGATATGCCAGGCTTCGGGAGCCGGTGCGGCACAAACGGAGCGTACTGCTGTTCGATGACGGCTGCTTCCTGATCCGGGATTCCTTCTGGGGTGAGGGGGTGCACCTCTTTGAAGCCAACCTGCACATCCATCCCGATGTGCTGATTCGGAGAGAAGGGACGTGGTGGCTTCTGGAGAATGACGGCCGCACGGTGGCCGTGCTGGTTGCGGCCGGCCGGAACGGGACGGAGGAGGGAGCGGAACCGTCCCTGCACGGCGGGTGGTTTTCACCTGCCTACGGAAGCAGAAGGGAAAGCTCGCTACTGCGCCTTTCGCAGCGGGGGATTCCCCAGGATGTCTCTTTTTCAACCATCATCTGCGCGGGAAAGCCCCTTGAAGAGGGGAGAAAGGAGAGATTGCTATGCAGTGTCTCTCAGATAGGATGAAGATACTCGACGTTTGGGTCGACCCCGTGGACATGGAGCAGGCGCTGGACAGGGTCCAGTCCTTCGTGGACTACGGAACCCGGCCCCACGCAGTCTTTGCCGTGAATCCGGAGAAGAACTTCTCCGTGCCGAAAGACCCCGTTCTCCACGATATCTTCCGCAGCGCGGACCTGCTGATCCCGGACGGCATCGGCGTGGTGCTGGCTGCCCGTTTCCTGCACGGCGTGCGCATGACGCGGGTGCCGGGGGTTGAGCTGATGGAGCGCATATGCCGCATGGCATCGTGCCGCGGGTACGGCATCTTCCTGTACGGGGCAAAGGAGGCTGTCAATGACAAGGCATCGCGGGTCCTGCAGGAGCGGTATCCGGGGCTGGTGGTGGCGGGGCGCAGCAACGGCTATGTGGCGGAACGGGACATGCCGGCGCTCATTCACCGCATCAATGCTTCCGGGGCGCAGATATTGTTTCTGGCGCTGGGATCGCCCCGGCAGGAAAAGTGGTTCGCATCGCACGCGGCTTCCCTCACCCATATCCGGGTCTGTCAAGGCATCGGCGGCACCCTCGACACCATTGCCGGAACGGTGAGACGCGCGCCGCGCTTATGGTGCGACTGTAACGCCGAGTGGTTCTACCGACTGCTCAAGGAGCCGTCACGCATCAGAAGGCAGCGGGTTCTTCCCCTGTTCGCCCTCCGGCTCATGGGAGAGCTGTTATCCGAAGCCATGAAGCCCCGGAGAGTTCCCGCCGCCTCCCGCGGCATGTGACACACCCTACGGAGATCACCCATGAACGTACTGCTGGTTGCGGGCGCCCGCCCCAATTTTATGAAAATCGCACCCATTTACCGGGCTTCCCTCCGCCATGGGCGGGTCCGCTGCCGGATCGTCCATACCGGTCAGCACTATGACTACGGCATGTCCCAGACCTTTTTCCATGAGCTGGGAATTCCTTCTCCCCACTTCAGCCTGGAGGCCGGATCCGGGACCCACGCCGTGCAGACGGCCAAGATCATGGTGGCCTTCGAGGAGGTGTGCCGCACGGCGCGCCCTGACCTGGTGATGGTGGTGGGCGATGTGAACTCGACCCTCGCCTGCAGCGTGGTGGCGAAGAAGATGGCGGTACCCGTGGCGCACGTGGAGGCCGGGCTGCGCAGCTTCGATACGGCCATGCCCGAGGAAATCAATCGGATGGTGACGGATGCCATTTCCGATCTCTTCTTCGTGACGGAGAAGAGCGGCGTGGAGAATCTGGAGAAGGAGGGGAAACGCCGCGACCGCATTCATCTCGTGGGTCATGTGATGGTGGACAATCTGCTGTTCCAGGCCGGGGAGATACTGAAACGCCCCGCGGAGAGTTTTGCCGGCCATGCGCTCAAGCAGTCCGCCGGGCCCTACCTGTACCTGACCCTGCACCGCCCTTCCAACGTGGATGACCGGGAGACCTTCCAGGGCATCGTGGAGGCGGTGAACGAGCTGGCAAGGGCACGGACGGTGTTTTTTCCGGTACATCCCCGTACCTCCCTGAAGATGGAACAATTCCACATCCGTTTCCACGAAGGCGTCCCCCTCCTTCCCCCCCTCGGATTCAGCGAATCCCTCTTTCTGTGGAAGGACGCCGAGGCGGTCCTCACCGACAGCGGCGGTCTCCAGGAGGAAACGACCGCCCTGGGCGTGCCCTGCGTCACCATCCGCGACAATACGGAACGCCCCATCACCGTGGAGGTGGGCACCAATGTTCTGGCCGGAACCGCCCGTGAATCCATCATCGACGCCTACCGTCGCAGCCTTGCCAAGCGCGGCACGGCGCGGGTGCCGGACCTGTGGGACGGGCGCGCGTCGGAGCGGATCTGGGAGAACCTGCTCGATGCCGGTGTCTCCCATTGCGCATGACAGGGGAGGGAAAAGCTGCTATGGGTTCTGGTGCCTCCCTCCGCGTCTCGTCCCGGGTATGGTTCGTCCTGTTTGCGATCCTGGTGGCGGGCATCTACCATGGGCCGGTTGCATGGCTCGTCACCCACGACTGGGTACGGGAAGATTACAGTTCCGCGGTTCTGATTCCGTTCATTGTCGGGTACCTGGTATGGGAAAAGAGGAGAAACCTCGCCCTCCTTCCGTCCGTTCCCTCCTGGACGGCCCTGATCCCCCTGGCCGCAGCCATGGCCCTGTTCTGGGTCGGGGAGCTGGCAGGGGAGTTTTTCACGCTCTACGTTTCCCTGTGGCTGACACTTGTGTCCCTGTGCTGGATGTATCTGGGATGGCGCAAGCTGCGGGTGGCGGCATTTCCCGCCCTTTTTTCCCTGACCATGTTTCCCCTCCCCAATTTCCTGTTCAACCGGGTTTCGGTGGAGCTGAAGATGATGTCGTCGCGCCTGGGGGTGGCCGTGATGCAGCTCTACGGGCTGTCGGCCTATCGAGAGGGAAACGTGATCGACGTGGGTTTCACCCAGCTCCAGGTGGTGGACGCCTGCAGCGGGCTTCGCTACCTGATCCCTCTCATCGTGCTTTCCATTCTCCTTGCCTACTATTTCCGCGCGCCCCTCTGGAAGAAGCTCTTCCTGGTGTTGTCCGCCGTTCCCGTATCCATTGTGACCAACGGCCTGCGCATCGCGTCGGTGGGCATTTTCTACGAGTTCTGGGGACCGGCGGCGGCGGAAGGCTTTTTTCACGATTTTTCCGGCTGGTTTATCTTCCTGTGCAGCCTGTGGCTGTTACTGGCGGAAATGTGGCTGCTGAAGCGCATTTTCCCTTCAGGGAGGACGGATGCAGCTCCTGCTCCTCCTGCCGTGGAGCCGCCTGCCGTGGAGCGGGGCCGCGGCCGATCCCTTCCTTTCGCCCTCTGTGCGGCAGCCGTGGCACTCCTTGCGGGGACCCTGGCGCTGGCCCAGGGGGTTGATTTCCGCGAGCGGGTTCCCATCAGGAAATCCTTCGCCGACTTCCCCCTCCAGGTTGCAGGCTGGAGCGGCGAACGAAAGGATATGGCCCCCGAATACCTCAATGCCCTGGAGTTTTCCGATTACGTGATCGTCGACTACCGGGACCGGCACGGCAAGGAGGTCAATTTCTATACCGCCTACTACGAGACCCAGCGCAAGGGGGGGTCCATCCATTCGCCGGCGACCTGTCTCCCGGGGAGCGGCTGGGAGTTCACGGATTCGGGCACGGTGTCCCTTGCGCCGTACGGACCGTCCGGGAAGCCCATGCGGGTCACGCGCGCCTTCATGCGCAAGGGAGGCGTCTCCCAGATCACCTACTACTGGTTTCCCCAGCGGGGACGGATTGTAACGGGCAACTACGAACTGAAGTTCTTCAATTTCTGGGACGCCCTTACCCGGCGCAGAACGGACGGCGCCCTGGTGCGGGTCATCACCTCCCTCTACCCCAACGAAACAATCGCCGAGGCTGAAGCCAGGCTCCGGTCGTTTACGCACAGCATCGTTCCGGTCCTTGACGGGTACCTGCCGGGAAGAGACCTCCCATGATCTTCCTTTTTACGCTCTTTCTGTCGGTGCTGCTCACCATTTCGCTCATTCCGGCCCTGAGCCGGCTGGCATTCTGCTGCGGCGCCCTGGATGTCCCCGATGGGCGCAAGGTCCATGCGCGCCCCATCCCCCGCATCGGGGGGGTGGCCATGGCCGCCGGCTCTCTGGCATCCCTCGTTGCGTGGAACTTCGGGGACACGCTGCAGCGGGCCTTTCTGGCCGGGGCGCTGGCGCTGGTCGCCTTCGGGCTGGCCGACGACCTCAAGTCCCTCAGCCCGAAGGCAAAGCTGTTGGGGCAGGCCATTGCGGCGACGATTGTCGTGGTTTTCGGCGGAGTGGAGATCCGGACCCTGGGGAGCCTCCTCCCCGACGGCCTGCTCGTTCCTCCCTGGATCGCGGTCCCGGGAACGGTTTTCGTCATCGTCGGGATCACCAATGCCATCAATCTCGCGGACGGTCTGGACGGCCTTGCCGGCGGCATCTGCCTCCTGACCTTCTGCTGCCTCGGCTACCTGGCCTACCTGGACGGCGCAGACGCCATCGGCCTCGCAGCCCTTGCGTTCATCGGAGCCATTTTCGGCTTCCTGCGGTTCAATACCCACCCCGCGTCCATTTTCATGGGGGATACGGGAAGCCAGTTGCTGGGCTTTGCCGCCGGTACCCTGGCCTTGGCCCTTACGCAGAGGGAAACCGCACTGAGTCCGCTCCTTCCCTTGGTGCTGCTCGGTTTTCCCGTGCTGGACACCATGACCGTCATGTGCACCCGCATTGCTGCCGGGCGATCCCCCTTTTCCGCGGACAAGAACCATTTCCACCACACGCTCCTCTCCCTGGGGTTCCGCCATCCCGAATCTGTCCTCATTATCTACGCCATCCAGACGGTGCTCGTCGTTTCGGCCCTTGCCCTCCGCTACCACTCGGACTGGATTCTCCTGGGGGGATACCTGTTTTTTTCTGCCGCCATCCTGTCCCTGTTCGCGGCGGCGCGGCGCTGGCACTGGCGCATGAAACGCTTCGACATCCTGGATGTGGTCATTGTAGGGGGGCTGCGAACCCTGCGCGATTCTGGCGTGCTCATCGCGGTCCTGTTCCGGGGATTTCAGGTGATGGTGCCGATCCTGTTGCTGGTGACCTGCCTGATTCCGGAGCGTTTTCCCCCCTATCTGGCATGGGCTGCGGCTCCCGCGGCGCTCCTTCTGGCGGCAGTGCGCGTGCTGGCGCGGCGGTGGATGGAAGCGGCGATCCGCCCCGTGCTCTATCTCCTCATCCCCTTTGCGGTCTACCTGAGCGAGACCGCGCCCGCGTCCTGGGCGGACGGCCGCGTGCTGTTCCTCTCCCATGCCCTTTTCATCGCATGCGCAGTGGGAAGCGTGCTCGTGTCGCGCTTTACCCGCAGGGCGACCGGCTTCAGAAGCACGCCCCTGGATTTTCTCATCCTGTTCATCGTCGCGGTCTTTCCTTTCCTGCACTCGGTGCAGGTCCGGGATTTCCTGCCGGGCATCATTGCGGCAAAAATCATCATTCTGTATTTCAGTTACGAGGTTCTCCTGAGCGAACTCAGGGGAAAAGTAGGCGTACCCGCCATGCTGACAATCCTGTCGCTAATGGCCGTATGCCGGACGTAAGGGACACTTCAGCCCGGAGCCCAGTTCGTTTGTTTCGAAAAAGACGGACATGGGGGCGAATGGGGCATCCGGTTGTACACAGGGGGACTGTATGAAGAAAGGACGATATGCGGTGAAGGCGCTTGCTGCCTGCCTGTGCCTGTCGCTGGCGGTGGGCTGCAGCGGCCCCGATGCCAAGAAGGCGAAATTCTACAGCAAGGGCAAGGCCCTCTTCGAAAATGGAGACTACGTGAAGGCGGCCCTGGAGTTCAGGAATGCCCTGCAGATTGATCCCCGGTTTGTTGACGCCCGGTACATGATGGGCATGGTGGAAATGAAAAAGGGTAATCTGAAGGGTGCCTACGGCAATTTCACGAAGGCGGTGGAAATCGATCCGGGCAATCTCAAGGCCCAGTACGAACTGGGGAAGATCCTTCTGGCGGCCCGGGAAGCGGACAAGGCCATGGAAAAGGCGGACCTGATCCTGTCCCGGGATCCGGGGAACCTTGACGGAAGGATGCTCAGGGGAGCGGTGCTGGTGGCGAAGAAGGAGAACGCCGCCGCCCGGACCCTGTTTGAAGAGCTGGTGGCCCGCGGCGTGCGCAACCCGGACGCGTACCAGCTTCTCTCGGTCATCTACCAGCAGGACGGAGACATAAAGAAGTCGGAGGACATCCTGCGGCGTGGTGTTGCTGCCAATCCCGCATCGGCGCAGATGCTCGTCACCCTTGCCGCTTTCCTGGAGCGCGCGGGAAGGGAAGGGGAGGCGGCGGAAGCCTTGCGCAAGGTTATCGCTCTGGAGCCCAATACCCTCGGCTACCGTTTCGCCCTGGCCGGGCACTACCTGAAAACCGGACGACAGGGGGAGGCGGGGCAGACGCTGAAGGACATTCTGGCAATGGACCCGAAGGATGAGGAAAAGCGCATCCAAGTGGCCTCCTTCCAGACGTCCCATAACCAGCTGGCCGATGCGGAGCGGACCCTGAAAGAGGGGCTCTCCCTCTCAAAGGAGAGTATCAAGCTGCGGATGGCTCTGTCCGATCTCTATTTCGTTTCGCAGCGCGTCGACGCAGGGGTTTCCCTTCTCAAGGAATGTCTCACTCTGGGGAAAAAGGACAAGGATGCCGATCTCCTCCGCGCGAAAAATGCCCTGGCCCGCATTTTCCTGTCGCGCCACGAGCTGGATGCCGCCGCCGGCTACGCCGATCAGGTCCTGAAAGCCAGCCCCAAGAATGTGGATGCCCAGTTCATCAAGGGGGAGATTTACCTTCTGCGGGGCGACGGGGTGAATGCCGTATCCGCCTTTCGCGCCGTGGTAGCCGACCACCCCCAGCTCGCGTCAGCCCAGGTGAAGCTGGCGGAGGCGCACCTCCTCAACAGGGAGCCGAACCTGGCCAACGAGGCCATTCAGAAGGCGGCCAAGATTGAGCCCGGCTCCCGGGAGGTCCAGCGTGCGACGGCCCGCATCTATGCGGCGCGCAAGGAGTTGCCCAAGGCGACGGAACACCTCGCGAAACTGGTGGCCGCCCATCCCCATGACCTGGAGTTGCGTGCAGACCTGGGGGACCTCCACCTGGCCGCCGGGGACCTGAAAAAGGCCGAGGCGGAGTACGCCGAAATCAAGAAGCAGGCTCCGCGCCTGCCCGCCGGGTACGTGAAATTCAGCGGCCTCTATCTGGCGCGCAAGGAGTACGACAAGGCAATCGCCGAAATGGAGCAGGCAGTGCGCCTCAATCCCGCGTCGGAGCGGTTGATGACGACACTGGTGGGGCTGTATATGGGTAGGGGAAAGTATGACAGCGCCGTCGCGCTCTGTGAGCGGAGGATTGCTGAAAAACCGGGAGATACCGCAGCCCTGGAGCTCCTGGCCCAGGTGCACGTGGCGCGGAAAGACTTTCCCAAGGCGCGGCAGGCGTACGACAAGTCCCTGGCCGCCAACCCGAACCAGTGGCTGGCAACCAACAATCTTGCGTTCCTCATGGCGGAGAACGCCGCCAATCCGGTGGACCTGGATGCGGCCCTGCGCCTGGCGGAGAAGGCCCTCGCCATGAAACCGGGTGAAGCGACGGTTCTGGATACGGTCGGGTGGATCTACTACAAGAAGAGAGATGCCGGGAAGTCCGTGGACTACCTGGAGCGGGCCGTTGCCGCGAAACCCGATGATCGCGTTATCCGGTATCACCTGGGCATGGCCTATCTCATGGCGGGAAAGAACGCCAAGGCAAAGGAACATCTCTCCCGGGCGGTCAGCGGGGGGACAGCCTTCTCCGGCAGGGAGGAGGCGGAAAAAACCCTTGCCCGCCTGTGAGCGGCCGCTCTCTGTCATACCACTTTCAATCGCCTGTCATGGGAGTGTAACGAAAGGCTGGTACAGTCCGGAAGAGTTCGATGAGAAAGATTCTCCCGGATGCGTAGAGGATACAAATGGCGAAAAGAAGATGCACAACATACTGTTTTTTCCTGTTTTTCACCCTGGCCGCTCTCGCCTGTGCGCTCCTGCCGGATACGGTCTCTGCCGCCCGGTGGGACCTGTGGGACGATGCGGATGGACTTCCGGCGCTGGAGGCGCCGCCTCCGGCCGAGCAGGGGGCCGGAGCCGAGACTGCCGTCACCCCTGAAAGGGTGGTGGCTGCGGAACCTCCCGCCACGGACAGGGCCAAGGAATCGAAACCCGCAAGCGACGCGCCGGCCATGGAGGGCGGCCCCGGCTACCAGATAGGACCGGGAGACATTCTCGACATTTCGGTATGGAAGGACGAAGCCTTGTCACGCTCCGTGGTGGTGCTGCCGGACGGCACCATATCCTTCCCCCTGGTGGGGAAGGTGGAGGTGGCGGGCAGGACCGTCCAGCAGGTCAGGGAGAAGATGGTACAGGAACTGAGCCGGTATGTTCCCGAGCTTGAGCTTACCATCGACGTAAAGCAGTCCAACAGCATGATCGTGTACGTTATCGGACGGGTGAACGCGCCCGGCCGGCAGATTCTCAACTCGAACGTGACCGTGCTGCAGGCCCTTGCCATGGCGGGAGGCCTCAATCCCTTCGCAAACCGCAACAAGATCAAGATATTCCGGAAGGAAGGGGATGCCAAGAGCGTTCTCACCTTCCGCTACAACGATGTCATGGACGGAAATCTGGAAACCAATGTGGAGCTGCGCCGCGGCGACGTCATTGTGGTTCCCTGACATGGGCG
>JAAZOO010000097.1 GCA_012797715.1 Geobacteraceae bacterium
AATATGCCGTTACATTACCACATTTACTACGCATTATCAACTAGTTATTGTCATTATTGGCAATGTGACAAAGTAGAATTAATGGTACCTATGTGGTACCTTGCAACGCAAAAAGCCCCACGGGATATCCCATGGGGCCTTGATTTTACTGGAGCCACCTGCCGGAATCGAACCGGCGACCTATTGATTACGAATCAATTGCTCTACCATCTGAGCTAAGGTGGCGCTCCGGGGTCTTCTCTATTATACCAATTCGGCTTTCAAGTCAAGACTCTTGCCGCTGTTCAATGACGCGCATGCGGGACTGCCGTGCCGGACACGGGGCACTTCAATCCTGAAGCACGCGCCATCCGCCGTATTTTCTGCGCGCAGTGTCCCGCACATGTTCTTTTCTATGATGTTTTTTGCCATGTAGAGACCGATTCCCGTGCCGCCGCCCGCCTCATTGGTGGTGAAATAGAAATCGAATATCCTGTCCCTGATTCCCTCGGGGATACCGCCGCCATTGTCCGTTACCGTTACGACCGACGCGTCCTCTTCCGCATAGGCCCGTATCAGGATCCTCGGATTTTCCGTTCCCCGCGCCTTGAAAATATCCCTGGCATTGGCCAGAATGTTGAGGAGCACTTGGGCGTATTCCTTCGGATAGCCGAACCCCGTCAGCCCGGGGTCCACATCCAGGTCAACCGCAATGGAATGGAAATTGAGGGCCGGCGCAATGAAGTCAAGGGCCTGGCCGATGGCGTCCTTCAGGGTGAATTCCTTTTTTTCCTTGTCCGCCCGGTAGAACCCCCTGAAGACATTCAGGGTCTGCATCATGTAATCCAGCAGGGTCATGCTTATGCGGACGGATTCCCCGGCGTGCTCGGCAGTCAGGCTCCCCTCGGAAGCGGTTTCACCCAGCTCCTGGAGGACCAGGGACAGTGACGTGATGGGCTGCTTCCACTGGTGGGCGATGTGATCCAGCATCTCCCCCAGGGCCGCCTGGCGGTTCTGCTGAATGAGCATGATGTCCTTTTCACGGTTTTTCGCCACTTCCTGGCGAACCCTCTCTTCCAGGGTGGAGTTGAGTTCCTCCAGCAGCAGCTTTTGCTCCCTCAGCTTCTCTTCGCTCAGCTTGAGGTCGTGTATATCGGCAATAACGGAATGCTTGGAAACAGTGCCGTTTGCATTGCGAATGGGAACGTTCACCACGTGATACCAGCGACCGTCCTTGGGACACTGGATTTCCCAGTGCACCGTCTCTCCGCGGAACACCCGGTCGTTTACACACCACGGGCAGACGGAATCCCTTCCGTGAAGCACCTCGTAGCAGAGTCCCCCGCTTGCGTCTCCCCCGCTCCGCTCCAAGAGCTTCCGGTTCATGAACTCAATGCGGTACTCCTGGGAGCAGATATAGATAAATCCGTCGTAGGATTCCACCATTGACCGGTACTTTTCCTGGCTGTCCCGGAGCTCATGCTCCATCCTCTTGCGTTCGGTGATGTCCTTGACAAAGGAGATACCGTATTCCTTCCCGCGGAACTGGAGGGTGTTCGAGGTAATTTCAACGGGAAACGTCGTGCCGTCCCTGCGTCTGTGGGTCGTATGGTGGGTAACGGAACCACTGTCTCGCAGTATTTCTCTCAGCTCCAGCATCCTGTCACTGGTAATTTCCGGGTCTATGTCGAAAATGCTGAGCGAACACAATTCCTCTTTTGAATAGCCGAGACTCTTGCAGGCATGCTCATTCACATTGAAAATGGTTCCGTTCTCATCGCTCTGGAATATCCCTATTCCGGCCTTGTCGATACAGAAGCGGGAGAGGTGCAGCGCATCCTCTGCCTGTTTGCGTTCGGCAATCTCCCATGCAAGATCGGCAAGCAGGGAGACCGCCTCCACATCTTCCTGGGTATAGTCCAGCGGCTTGTTGCCAACGCCGAGAACCGCCACGATCGTTTCGCCGCGAAAGACCGGCACGACAAGTTCCCGCAGGATCCGGGGGTGTTCCGGCGGCATCCCCCGGCGGCCGGACAGCGATGCATAGTCATTATGGATGATGGGCCGGCGTTCACGGACACAGTCGGCCCATACCCCCGCGGCCGCCACTTCAGAGTGGGATCCTTTACCCTCCGCTTTGCAGAACTCCGCCAGTGTCCTGGTCGACCAGCTGTGCAGGGTAAGTCTCTTCTGATCGCTTTCAAGGAAATGGCAGAAACCGATGAGGCTTCCCGTCAGCTCCTCTGCCTCGTCGAGGACGGCCTGAAGCAGTTCGTCCATGGTATGGCCCGCGACAAATTCAAGGAGGCGAAGCCGCGCCGTGATGACTCTTTCCGTCCGGTTGCGGACACAGATTTCCTCTTCCAGGAGCTCCTTGGAGCGGCGAAGTTCCGCAGTCCGCTCCGCAACCCTTATTTCCAGTTCGTCTCGGGAACGGCGGAGCTCCTCTTCCATCTCCTTCCGTTCGGTAATATCAATGAGAGTGGCAATGCCCGCGGCCTTTCCCCGGTACTCCATGCGCGCACTACTGAGCAAAGACCACCGCCCTTCACCATTCTTTGTAACCCACTTGTATTCGTAGCGCGAAGGCACCGCCTCGCCCCGCTGCCTCGCCAGCCCCCGTTCCTTCACCATCTCCCTGAAATCGTCATGGGCCATGTCCCAGAATTTCATATTCAGGCATTCCCGCTCTTCATACCCTGTCGCCTGAATGGCCGTCGGATTCAGGTAGACCATCTTCTCTCCCTGGTAGACAACAACCGCGGCGGGGATTGTCTCCGCCAGTACACGGAACTTCTCTTCACTTTCACGGAGAGCCTCCTCCGCGCGTTTGCGCTCGGCCAGTTCATCCTCAAGCTCTCCGGTTCTCATCCTGACCTGCCGCGCAAGCGCCCTGTTCCAGGCAATGACGCCGGCGATCAAGAGAAGAATCGCCGCAACAGAGATGCGGAGCGCCGTGCGAAATTTCCTGCTCGCGAAATACGACACCGGTTCCACGGGTATCCACCTGGTGTAGATGGCCCTCTTTTCCTCAACGCTGATGGCGGCGAGCCCCTTCTCCAGTATCCGGTTGAGTTCAGGCCAATCCTTCCGCGAACAAAAGCCCATTTTGTAGGAATATCCGGCGTCACCCGCCAGCCGGAGGTTGGTGAGTCCCTCCTTTTCCATGTAGTAGGTTGCCGTGGCCAGATTCTCTACGAAGGCATCACTCAGGCCGAAGGAAACCTTGCGCAATCCCGTCCTCACGTCAGGGACCGGATCGAGGCGTACCTTTGGATGGGTGTCCGCTATGAAATTATGGGCCGCATACTCGGACACCACGGAAACCTTCATTCCTTCGAGTTTTTCCAGATCGAGGGGCCCCTTGGCCTTCTCCCGTGCGATGATTACGACGGGAAACTCCAGGAAAGAACGGGTGAACAGCATATAGTCGGCACGCTGCGCATTTTTTGTTGCCACATACACATCGATGTGCCTGCTTTTTGCTTTGCCGATGATTTCATCCCAGTCCCGCAGGCGGACGATCTCGATGCGTATGCCAAGCCTTTTTCCGAGGAGAGAGACGTAATCTGCCGTTATGCCGGCGTAGTCGCCGTTCCCGTCAAAATACTCGACCGGCTGAAAATCCGGGTCAGGCGCCAGCCGGATAACCGGATGGGCCTTGAGCCAGGCCCTTTCCGCTGGGGTCAGCGGGTCCGCGCTTTCACGGGCGAAATACCGGTATCCCCATGCACAGGCCACAATGGCAAACAAAAAAAGCGCTCCTGCCGGCCAGAACCGGCGGGAACGCTTCCATATCCCCATGATGACTGAGTTCATCATGCACCTGACTCCACTATCACGAATAGAAAGCCCCGGCCAATAAAACCCCTCAATCGTCAATCGTACGCGTCCTGGCGATGCGCAGGGACGCTGTGGAATAATGCCTGTTTTACATGGCATTAATCAATATATTTTTTCTGAGACTCAACTTTTCTCCTTCACCGCACACCGAGATCGGTCATGAGCCGCAGCACCGCCAGCTCCTTGGCCTTGGCTTCCACGTCGACGGAAATTTCCCTGTCACGCCAGCAGTCGGGGAAATCCCCGGGATCGATGTAGTCGGCGTGGGGTTTGGGATTGCCGCTCCCCCATCCATTTCGGGGAGAGGAGAGATGCACCCACGGCTCGCGACCGAACCGCAGCCACGTAGCCGAGGCATGGCGCGTTGCCTCCTCGACCGGCAGGCCGTCAGGGTTGCAGCGGTGGTGGTGCACGTCGTAGACAAGGGGGATGGCGAGTTTTTCACAGAGGGGGAGAAGGTCTCTGACCGTGTAGGTGATGTCATCGTTCTCCAGGGTGAGTCGTGTTCTCACCCTTTCCGAGAGCCCGGAGAAGGCATCCGTCAAACGCCGAACGGCTTCTCCCTTTCCTCCTTCCCTGCCGCCGGCATGGATGGTGATAACCTCCGCCCCGATCATTTCCGCCAAAAGCCCCTGGTATTCCAGTTCCGCCATGGACTTCCGCACCACGTCGTCACGGGGAGAGGAGATGGACACGAATTGGTCCGGGTGGAAGCTGAGGCGGAGAGAGAGGCGCCGACTCAACTGATTGACCTCCCCAAGAGTCGTTCGTATCTCGTGGCAGTCAGAAAGGTCATCCAGGGTGTAGCCCACTTCCGGATGCGTGTAGCGGGGAAACAGGGGGGTCAGGACCCGGAAGGCGCCGATGCCGAGCCGGTGTACGGTACGGACGGCACGGAGAAGGTTTTCGGCATTTTCGCGGCAGATGCCGGATAAGCGGGCCAGTTGCACATCGCGGGGCAGGGCGGAGAGAGCCTTGGCGGTGGTGGTTCGGAACCGGATCGGTTCGT
>JAAZOO010000098.1 GCA_012797715.1 Geobacteraceae bacterium
CGGCGCCGGCACGGGACGGGCCGGGTGGAAGGGGTGCTCTTCACCATGCCCAACAAGCTGACCCTGGCTACCTTGGGCAAGGAGGCCTTCGAGGACAGAACGATCCGCATCCCCATGGGGGACCCGGCGCTCCGGGCCGACCTGCACAAGCTGAAGAAGGTGACCGGCCCCACGGGAGCGCCCCGGTTCGTGGCGGACAGCGATTCGTCCGGCCACGCTGACCGGGCCTGGGCGTGCTTTCTGGCGCTGAACGCGGCCGGGACGGGCTGCATCCCCATCGAGCACAGGACCGCCGGGCCTGTCCGGCCCGGATACGGGGGCTCCATGAATAACTACATGCGGATTTGACATGGCAAGCAAGCGCAGGATACGTCGCAGGCAGTGCGACGGCAAGAGGCGCTTCTGTAGCAGCCGGGAGGCACGGAAAGCCATGCATGCCGTCATTCGGGCCGGCAAGGTGAACGGCGGCATCCTGCACGTCTATCGCTGCTGTTTCTGCGGCGGATATCATTTCGGGCACGTTCCGTCAAACAGGATATCAAATGGCAACCAATAAACAAAAACCCGTAACCGACGAGATAGCCGGCGCGGCAACCGACTTCGACATCTTCCAGGGGTTCCTGACCCACCTGGCCAACCCGGACAAGGTGCTTGCCCTGGAGTGCGGCGGCGACATCACCGTCTACGACGACATGAGCCGGGACGGCCGCATCGGCCCGTCGCTGCGCACCAGGGCGCTGGCGGTTATCGGCCGGGAATGGGAGGTCATCCCCTATTCGGACAAAACTGAGGATATGCGGCGAGCCGAGTACGTGAAACAGGTCTTCCTCGGCTTTCCCTTCGACCGCGCCCGCCGGGCTCTGCTCCGGGGCGGCACACTGAAGGGGTTCGCCGTCTCAGAGGTGATGTGGGACTACAGCGAGAGGGACGTGTTCATCAGGGACATGCTCCACCGGAACCAGCGGCGCTTCCGGTTCGACCTGGAGGGAAACATCCTGCTCATCACCCGCGACAACCCCATGGGCGAGAACGTGAGCTTCCGGAACGGCCTGCCGCTCCGGAAGTTCCAGCACGTCACCTTCGGCGACGAGGTGGAGACTCCCTACGGCGTGGGCCTGGGCCGGGAGTTGTACTGGCCCTGGTGGTTCAAGAAGAACGGCATCAAGTTCTGGCTCATGTTCTGCGACAAGTTCGCCGGGCCGACGGTCACGGGCGAATACCCCCAGGGGGCGACCGAGGAGCAGAAAAACAGCCTCCTGGCGGCGGCCCAGGCGGTTCACTCCAGCAATGCCGTCATCTTCCCCCAGGGGATGAGCCTGTCTCTCCTGGAGGCGGCGCGCAGCGGTTCCATTACCACCTACAGGGAACTGGTGGAATACATGGATGCGGAAATGACCGTGGTGATCCTGGGGCAGACCGCCACCACCGAAGGGACGCCCGGAGCGCTGGGCAGCCAGGACGCCCAGGCGGACGTGCGGGGCGACCTGATCAAGGCGGACGCGGATGCCCTGTGCGAGGCGCTCAACAGCGAGAACGGCGTGGTGCGCTGGCTGGTGGACTACCAGTTTCCCGGCACGCGCAACTATCCGCAGATGTGGATCAAGTGCGAGGACGAGGACGACGAGCTGACCGTGGCGGAGCGGGACGAGAAGAGGTCCAACGCCGTGGCCGCCAGCGGCGCTCGGTTGACGCCGGTGTACTTCAAGCGGAGGTACGGGCTGGAGGAGGATGAGATAGAAACCACCCTCCAGCCCCCTCCTGAATCAGGAGGGGGGGCCCGGCAGGGCGGGGGTGGTGGGATTTCCCTTGCAGAACCCGGAGACGACCCCTCCGCCACGCTCTCCGCCCTCACCGACCGCCTCGGCCAAGCCGCCGCCCCTCAGACCGCCGCCTGGATCGACTCCCTGAAGAAACGCATCGACGCGGCCGAAAGCATCGATGAGCTGCCGGAGATTATCCTGGCCGCCTATCCGGACATGAGCGTGGAGGCACTGGCCGGGATCGTCGCCGAGGAAACCATGCGGGCATTCATGGCCGGACGCATTGAGGCGAAGGATGAAGTTCGATGAGTTCAATGAGTCAAACCATGATGGGACACATAGAACTCATGAAACGCATGAAACTGACAAGAGCCTATGACGACTGAAGAATTCGACGCCATCTTCAAATTGCCTTTCAACGAGGCTTCCAGGTTCTTTCAAGAGAAGCTGGATATCCCTACGGGCGCGTGGGACGACCTCTGGAAGGAACAGCACGCCAGGGGATTCATGGTCGCTGGCGCGATGAAGGCGGACCTGCTCGTGGATCTGCGGACCGCCGTTCAGAAGGCAATAGACGGCAAGCTCACCCTGAAGGATTTCCGGGAGCAGTTCGACGGGATCGTCGAGAAGCACGGCTGGGCCTACAAGGGAGGGCGCAACTGGCGCAGCCGCCTCATCTGGGACACGAACATCACCACCGCCTACCAGGCGGGCCGCTGGCAACAGTTCCAGGAAGGCGGGGCGGAGTACCTTCGCTACGTCCACGCCGACGGTGTCATGAACCCCCGGCCCCAGCATCTCGCCTGGAACGGCCGTACACTTCCCATCGACCATGTCTTCTGGAAGACGCACTACCCGCCCAACGGCTGGGGATGCCATTGCCGGGCGGTTCGGGCCTATCAGGACGAGGCGACGGAAGAGCCGGAAGGCTGGCAATCCGTAAACCCCAAGACCGGAGCGCCGGTGGGGATAGACAAGGGGTGGGATTACAACGTGGGGCAGGCTGGAATGCTCTCACACGAGGCTGTCCTGGGAGAGAAGCTGGCCGGGATGCCGGCTGAATTCAGGCGACGTGCTTACGGCGAGTTGACCGGCAGGTTGACCGAGTTCACCGACCTCTATTTCCGGAAGTGGGGAGAAGCTGTCCGTGAAAACATCAATCTGAAATCCGGAAAGATAAAGACCACAGGTGAAACGGTGTTCGTGCACATGATGGAACCCCGCTATCTGGAAAAATTGGCGGAGATGGGAGTTGCTCCTCAAACAGCCGCCATCGGCATTACCGACAGCGACTGGCTGCACCTGCAACACCTGGAACAGCCGCCGGGAAGCAAACGCAATATCAAGCACGTATTGTCGACGGAACAGGCGCTCAAACTGCCCTCATACCTGAAAGACGGCAAAGCATTCTGGGACCGCGACGAGAAACGGCTGGTCTACGTATTCGAGACTGAAAAAAAAGGCAAGGTTGCCGTCGCGGTCAATTACCGGATAAAGGGCGAAAAGGTCAACTCCATACGCACGGCGAAGTGGATCGAGGCAGCGGATGTGCAGCCGGGACGAAGGTATGAGCCCTTGGATTGAAGGGGAAAAGGAATGACGGCGTGGAATCGAACCTCGCAACACGACGACGCCGGAAGGCGCCCTCCGCTCTACCTTTGAGACTTACATCATTCCCTTTTGGGATAAGCATACCGCACCACTGCCCGGATGTAAACAGGGATTAATCAATGGAAACCAGAATAGTCATACACGACGAGCAGGTGAAAGCAGCCCTGGCAAGGCTCGCCGCCAAGGTTAGCGACATGTCCCCGGCCATGCACGAGATCGGACAATACTACGAAAGGCGGGTCCTGGAGAACTTCGCCGCCGAAAGCGACCCCGAGGGGCGGCCCTGGCCCAAACTCTCCGCTGTCACCCTGGGGCTGGGGTTGGGAAAACCGGGACGTCTGAAAAAGAGTGGCTATCTTGCCAGGAAAGGCAGGCAGTACCTGACGAACAAGAAAATGCTGGTGGAGAGCGGCGGCCTGCGCCGGACAGTCCACTATCAGGCTGATCGCAACCAGGTGAGTATCGGCGCGGGCGGAGAAATTAGGTACGCCGGTGTCCACCAGTTCGGCAGTTTGGGGGCAGGCAGGGGCCGCAAGACCAGGATTCCGGCGCGGCCGTATCTGGCGATGAATGAGGGCGCGGGGATGCGGTTGGCGGAAAAGGACCGGCGGCGGATTATCGAGATCGTGGAGAAGCACATCGAAAAGGCGAACGGGTGAAATCCCAAAACGCCAAATTTGCCCTGTGAGGCGTTTTGATCGCCCGGGAAGGGTAATAGTGCCCGTCAACGTTTCCGGCGCGGCACAACAAAATTTAAAGACGGTTTAAATGGGGTTCTGTCCTGCATCGCCGAGCCGGTCGAACGACGAACGTCGAAAAGGCGGTTGAACGGCAGATACTGGCGGGCGACGTTCGACGGCTTTCCACGCTCGACGATTTCATAAAGCCCTTTGCTATCACTTCCCCGGAGGCCCTCGTATGATAGACCGGAAACAGGAGGCCGCATGAAGAAGAGAATCAAGATGCTGAAGCCCGGCAGGTTCACGGCCATGAACGGCACGGTGGTGAATTTCACCGAGGCGATGCTTCAGGCCACGGCCGATGCCTACGACCCGGAGCTCCACGCGGCGCCGTTCGTCATCGGCCATCCCAGGCACGACGACCCGGCCTACGGCAGGATCGGCGCCGCCGAATTCGCCGAGGGCTTCCTGGTGGGCGAGGCCGACCAGGTCGATCCCGCCTTCGCCGAGGCGGTCAACGCGGGCAAGTTCAACCGGGTGTCGCTCTCCCTCTACGAGCCGGACAGCCCGAACAACCCGGTTCCCGGGGTCTACTATCCCCGCCACCTGGGTTTTCTCGGGGCCATGCCCCCGGCGGTCAAAGGACTCGGGACCGTCTCCTTCGCGGAAGGGGAAACCGGGATTATCGAGCTGGGAGACTGGGGCGGCCGCGCCATCGCCCGGCTGCTCAGGAGCCTGAAGAACACGCTCATCGAGAAGTTCGGGACGGAAGACGCCGAAGCGGCCCTGCCCGAATGGGATATCGAGTCAGTCCAGGAAGAGGCGTTGCGGCCTGACATGAAAACCGAGGCAATGCCGGAGGCGGCGTTTGCCGAATCGAAACAGGAGGTGGGAACCATGGCTCTTACGGCCGAGCAGCTCGCCGCCAAAGAGGCGGATCTGACGCAGAGGGAAGACGCGCTGAAAAAGAAGGAGGCCGCCGGAATCCACGCCGGGAACGTCGCCTTCGCGGAAGGGCTGGTCAAGGAGGGGAGGCTCCTTCCCGCAAACCAGGCGGCCCTGGTTGCCGTCCTGGACTTCGCCACAGGCATCAGCAACGGCGGAACACTGGAGTTCGGAGAAGGCGGCGCGAAGCAGGCCAAGGCCCCGGCGGATGTCCTCCGGGACCTGTTCAGCGCCATGCCCAAGGTCATCGAGTTCGGTGAGATGGCGCCGGGCAAGGGCGATGCGGCCGAAAACAAAAACACAATACCGGCGGACCTGGCGAAACACGTGTAAACCCGTCGAACGCCGAACGTCGAACGACTGATTTTAAACAAGGAGGTCACACCATGGCCATCAATGGAAAAGTCGGGAGCTTCTCCCGCGATGAAGAACGCGCGCAGATTCCGGGGCATGATCCGGTTGTGCTGACCGGCAAGGTGAAGGCGGATGACGGAACGTATCCCGCCGGTCTGGTGCTGACCCGTAATGCATTGGCAGAGCTCGTGCCCCTTGCCGAGGTTTCCGGGGCGAGTATCGCAACCGGAAACGGCTCGACCAAGGCGTTTACCGGAAACCTCGCGGCGTGCCCGGTCGAGCCGGGAACGCTGTCTGTGACCGACGGGGTGGAGACATTCGCCGACGACGGCAGCGGCCGCCTGACCGGGAGCGCGGGCGGCAGCGGGACCATCAATTACCGGACCGGCGCTTATGCCGTGACCTTCAACGCCAATGTCGCCAACGGGAC
>JAAZOO010000099.1 GCA_012797715.1 Geobacteraceae bacterium
CCCCGCCCAGGGTTTCGATCCCCAGAGAAAGGGGAGTTACGTCCAAGAGGAGCACGTCCTTCACGTCGCCGCGGAGCACCCCCCCCTGAATGGCTGCGCCGATGGCCACCACCTCGTCCGGGTTGACGCCCCGGTTGGGAACCTTGCCGAAGATATCCTGCACCTTCTTCTGCACGATGGGCATGCGGGTCATGCCGCCCACCAGGATCACCTCGTCGATGTCGCTGGGGGAAAGGCCGGCGTCCTTGAGGGCTATCCGGCAGGGCCCCTCCAGCTTGTCGATGAGATCGGCGCACAGGGACTCCAGCTTGGCCCGGGTCAGTTTCATGGTCAGGTGCTTGGGACCGGTGGCATCTGCGGTGATGAAGGGGAGGTTGATGTCGGTCTCCAGGGAGGTGGAGAGCTCGCATTTGGCCTTCTCCGCCGCTTCCTTGAGGCGCTGCAGGGCCATCTTGTCGTTACGCAGATCGATTCCCTGGTCTTTCTTGAATTCGTCGGCAATCCAGTCGATGACCTTCTGGTCGAAGTCCTCCCCACCGAGGAAGGTGTCGCCGTTGGTGGACTTGACTTCGAAGACGCCTTCACCCAGCTCCAGGATGGAGATGTCGAAGGTGCCGCCCCCCAGGTCGAACACGGCAATCTTTTCGTCCTTCTTTTTGTCGAGACCGTAGGCAAGGGCCGCGGCGGTGGGCTCGTTGATGATGCGCAGGACATTCAGCCCGGCGATCTTGCCCGCATCCTTGGTGGCCTGACGCTGGGAGTCATCAAAGTAGGCCGGGACCGTAATGACCGCGTCGGTCACGGTTTCTCCCAGGTAATCCTCCGCGGTCTTTTTCATTTTCTGCAGCACCATGGCGGATATTTCCGGCGGCGAATACCGCTTGCCGCGCACCTCCACCCATGCGTCTCCGTTGTCCGCCTTCACGATCTTGAAGGGGGAAATGGCGATGTCGCGGCGCACCGCTTCACTGTCGTACTTCCGTCCGATGAGGCGCTTGATGGCGAACAGGGTGTTTTCCGGATTGGTGACCGCCTGCCGCTTGGCCTGCTGGCCCACCGGCCGCTCGCCGCTGTCCGTGAAGGCGACCATGGACGGCGTTGTGCGGCTCCCTTCCGCATTGGCTATGACAACAGGCTCTCCCCCCTCCATGATGGCCACGCAGGAGTTCGTAGTGCCCAGGTCGATTCCGATTACCTTACTCATATATGTATTCCTCCTTTTGGTGTCTGTGCATGGTAAACCTAGTAACTGCATCCACAAAAAACAAGGGATGCAGAGGAAATTTTATGCATCCCCGTCTTTCGGCGCGGCCGCAACCGAAACCATGGCAGGCCGCAACAGGCGATCGTTCAGAAGGTATCCCTTCTGAAACTCCTCAATAACGGTATTCGGCTCCGCATCGGCGCTCTCGATTTGACACATGGCCTGGTGGAAGGCAGGGTCGAAGACCGCTCCCTTGGCCTCCACCGGCTCCACGCCGAACTTCTTAAGCACCGAAAGGAGCATGGAACGGGTCAGGCTGACCCCTTCGATGACCGCCGAGAGGCTCTCCTCCGAGGCATGGGACAACGCCCGCTCCATGTTGTCCAGCACCGGGAGGATCTCCAGGAGAAGGCACTCATTGCCGTACTTCATGAGGTCTTCCTTGTCCTTCTGGACCCGGCGACGGTAGTTTTCCAGGTCGGCCCGCTCGCGCAGGTACTTGTCCCAGTTTGCTGCCGCCTCCGCCTCTTTCGCGGCAAGGGCTTCTTCCAGCCTGCGGAGA
>JAAZOO010000100.1 GCA_012797715.1 Geobacteraceae bacterium
AGCCGATACTGTCCGAACCAAAAAGGGTGAGTGTATCGGCTGTAGTGAAATGAGCGTAGAGCAGCAGAAAAACGGCAATCGGAGAGAACGAAGGATGCCTCCAACTGCCGAATCTAGGATAAACGATACGGGATGCAAGGGTACAAAGCCGATGAACCGGCGGAGAGGTGAAGCCCTCGTTTCGTTCATCCCCGTCCGGCCACTGGCGTCACTGGCCGGCACTCCGTTTCGCGTCCCGCGAAAACCATCTCGAAGGAGGAACCATGAGCAGCGAATTTTTGAGTATCATCCCTGTCGATCCCAGGTACGTCCCCACCGCTGACGTGCAGGAGTCCGCCGTGGCAGCATTCGCGAGGATGCTCCCCATGGCTGAATCCATTGACGCAGTCATGCACAGGGAAATCCGTTTCATCGACGCCGGAATGGAGTTTGAGACGGTGTCGTGCCCCCTCTGCGGATGCGAGCTCGATCCGGTCTGGTGGAGTGACGCGATGGATACGGCGCAGCAAAACGCCTTCGAAAACCTGGAAGTCACGCTTCCCTGCTGCGACTCGGCAAGCACACTGAACAACCTCACCTACAGAATGCCCTCCGGGTTCGCCCGCTTCGCCCTTCAGGCCCGCGAGCCGAAACTCGGCCGCTACCTCACGGTTGACAAGCTGCAGGCCCTCGAATCCATTCTGGGCACACCGCTGAAACAGATATGGTCTCAGCACAGAAAGCGGGGAAACGGTGAAGTACGCACAGGCAGAAGAGCCGTCGGCTCCGGTCGATGACGAGCGGTGCAGTACCCCCAGCCGGAGGAGAACGGAAACACATCGTTACCCCCAGCCCGGTGCTGCGTCTCACCGAAAAATATGCAGAGAGGCGGTGCCCGCACAGAAACATGGGACAACAGCAACAGCATGAAGCAGCCGGGGCGGCCACAGGCCCCCCTGACGTGGAATCAGCCGCCGGCAGAGGATGAGGGAAAGCAGGGAAGGCACAACACCGCAAGAAGCAGGTGGTCCCAGGACACGGCAATTCGGCGCACGGGGGGCTCTTACTTCTCCTGCAGTAATCCGTCAGGGGCTTTTTCCATTTTTTTCATCTGCTTCTGTCGATACATGGCCTTGTCTCCCCTGTCCAGGAGCTGCTCAATCGTGCATGGCTCCAGCACATCATACCGGGCCGTGCCGAAACTGAGGGAGAGACGGTGCGGCCGATCCGCCCGCCGATTATGGGCCCGCAGGTTTTCCTGAACCCGGACGGTTATGCTTCCGCCGGGGTCATCCCCCGATTCAAGGGCGAATCCGACAAATTCGTCCCCCCCTATACGGGAAACGATGTCGGAGGCACGGAAAGAAGCCCTCAGAATATCCGCGGTATCCATCAGTGCAATGTCTCCCTGCTTGTGACCGAAGGTATCGTTTATCCACTTCATATTGTCCAGGTCCACATAGAGGAGGACAACGCCCCGTCCCAGCCGGTCCGCTATCTTCATGTGCTGGGCGGCGAGAGTGAGGAACCCCCGGCGGTTATGGAGACCGGTCAGCTCGTCAATGAGGGACAACTCCCTCAACTTTCTCTCGTTTTCCTTCTTGTCGGTAATGTCCCGCCAATGGACGAGCAGCAGATTTTCTCCCTTGATGGAGATGATGGTGATGGACATGTCCACGATAATCCCGGCACCGTCGGATCGGAGAAATTCCCACTCAACAGTGGTGCCTCCGTCCACAAACGCCGTTCTCACCATGCTCGTCTCCTTTTCCGACGACAGGTGGCCGTCCGGCTGGCAGAGGGGAGAGAAATCGGAAGGACGGCACTGCAGGAGGCTTTCCTGCGAGGGGAGTCCCAACAACCGCACGGCCGCTCCATTGCAGTCGATAAAGCGGCACAAATCGTCCAGGAGGAGTATCGGTTCCGGAGCGGCGTCGAAGAGGAGACGGAATCGCTCCTCACTGTCCCGAAGCTTCTCTTCTGCCATCTTCAACTCATAAATATCATGGATGAGGACGAGGGTTCCCGCCTCCCGCCCCCGGCCTCCC
Organism: Geobacteraceae bacterium; assembly: GCA_012797715.1. Classification (GTDB taxonomy): domain Bacteria; phylum Desulfobacterota; class Desulfuromonadia; order Geobacterales; family Geobacteraceae; genus RPRC01. The sequence continues at coordinate 2,028 of JAAZOO010000100.1, forward strand.
CGCAGAGGGGTTACCGTTACCTGCGCCACAAGACGCTGCTCCCCGGGTCCGGGGCACAGTTCATCCACCTGGCCTCCGCCGGCACGGACAGCCGCCAGAAGTCGGGGGGATTTCGCGAGGACATCTTCACGGGTACTGCCGACGGCAGTCTGAGGCGGCAGGGAAAGGAGCGGCACGGCGGCGCGATTGAAGTCGACAAGAAGCCCGGCGTGATTGAAGGCCAGC
>JAAZOO010000101.1 GCA_012797715.1 Geobacteraceae bacterium
TACGCGCCCATCCCGTCGAGCAACTGGTCCCTGGCCGTCATTTTCCCCGAAGAGGAACTGGCCGAGGACATCATAGCTCTTAACCGGACGGTGATCTTCATGGGGTGCGCCGGGCTGCTCCTCCTTTTCCTTGCCGTGATCCTCATCGCCCGCTCCATCACCGGACCCCTGCGGGCCATGGCCGCTGCAACGGAAGCCGTGGCGGACGGGAACCTGGACGCGGAGCTCCCGCCCGCGACCTCGCGTGACGAAGTGGGGAAGCTGACCGAGTCCTTCCGCTCCATGAAGGTGTCCCTTAAGGACCACATCCGCCAGGTGGCCGAGGCGGCCGCCGAGAGGGAAAGGATAGCCGGTGAGCTGGCCATAGCCCGCGACATCCAGATGAACATCCTGCCCGCGGAATTCCCCCCCCTGCCGCCGCGCGACCGCTACGAGCTCCGGGCGCTCATCGAGCCGGCAAAGGAGGTTGGGGGCGACTTCTACGATTTCTTTCCCATCGACGGGAATCGCCTCTGTTTCGTGGTGGCGGACGTCTCCGGCAAGGGGGTGCCGGCCGCCCTGTTCATGGCCGTTTCCATGACCCTGCTCAAGGCCAGCGCCCGCAGAGGACTGCCGCCCGAAGAAATACTGACACGGGTGAACGACGAGTTGAGCCGCGACAACCGGGTGAACATGTTCGTTACCGTGTTCTGCGGCATCATGGACACGGGAACCGGTGAGGTCGTCTTTGCCAACGCCGGGCACAACCACCCTCTGCTCCTGAAAAAATCGGGGGAGGTCTCCTTTCTCAAAACGGTCAACGGCCTTGCACTGGGCGTAATGGAGGAAACGCTCTACCGGCGCGAAACGTTGCTCCTGGAGCCGGGCGAATCCCTGTTTCTCTACACCGACGGGGTGACCGAGGCAATGAATACAGCAGACGAGCTGTTCGGCGACGACAGGCTGCGGGGAGAGCTGGAAACGCTTGCAGGGAAAGGACCTGATTCCATTGCAGCCGCAGTCATGGAGCGGGTGAAGGAGTTCGCATCCGGCGCCCCGCAATCTGATGATATCACCGTGATGGCTGTGCAGTACAAGGGGCGTAGGGGCACTCCGTAATGCGCCCCTGCAACGGAGTTCCGGCCACCCGGAAAGAGCACAGACGCGGTCCCGTCGTAGCGGGGCTTTCAGGCGGGCGCACCGGGCCGCCATGCTATCTATCCAGGAGAGGAAGCAACCGTATGAAGACCTATTTCGATTTCGAACGTCACCGGACAACCTACCGCCGGGAGACCCTGGCGGGATTCACCACCTTTATTACCATGGCCTACATCATCATCGTCAACCCGGCCATTCTGGAAGCGGCCGGAATCCCCCGCGGGCCGTCCACCACGGCCACCATCCTGGCCGCGGCCTTCGGCACCGCCATCATGGGGCTCTACGCGAAACGGCCCTTTGCCATCGCTCCGTACATGGGGGAAAACGCCTTTATCTCCTTCACCGTGGTGAAGGCCCTCGGCTTTTCCTGGCAGGAGGCACTGGGCGCGGTGTTCATCGCGGGATTGACCTTTACGGTCCTCACTGTCCTCAAGGTGCGGAGCTGGCTGGCCGACTCCATCCCACCGTCCCTGAAATACAGTTTCGCCGTGGGCATCGGCTTCTTCATCACCTTCATCGGCCTGAACGAGACCGGCATCGTATCCCTGGGGGTGGCGGGCGCTCCGGTGCGGCTGGGCAACCTCACGGAGCCCTCGGTTATCCTTGCCCTGTGCGGCCTGCTGCTGACCGTTCTCCTCATGGTGCGACGGGTGCGGGGCGCCATCGTCATCGGCATCCTTGCCACCACGCTGCTGTCGTTCCTGTTCGGGGTAACCCCTCTCCCCTCGACCCTCGTGAGCCTCCCACCCAGTCCGGAGCCCATCTTTCTGAAGCTGGACCTGTCGGGAGCGCTGACGCCGAAATTCCTCCCCGTGGTGCTGACGGTCTTCGTCATGGCCTTCGTGGACACCATCGGGACCCTCATCGGACTGTCGGCCCGAGCCGAACTGCTGGATGAGAAGGGGAACCTCCCCGAGATCGAAAAGCCGATGCTGGCCGACGCCCTCGCCACCACCTTCGCTCCCCTGGTGGGGACATCCACCACCGGAGCCTACGTGGAATCCGCGGCAGGCGTGGAAGAAGGGGGACGAACCGGCTTCGTGGCCCTCGTCACCGCGGCACTGTTCCTGCTGGCACTCTTCTTCGCGCCCCTGTTCACCGCCGTTCCCGCCCATGCCTACGGAGTGGCGCTCGTCATCATCGGCAGCTTCATGATCAGCCCGGTGACCAGAATCAGCTTCAGCGACACCACCGAACTGATCCCAGCCTTCCTCACCATCGTGCTCATCAGCTTTACCTACAACATCGGCGTGGGCATCACCACAGGCCTCCTTGCATGGCCCCTGTGCAAGACCCTTTCCGGAAGGACGCGGGAGGTCCCGGCCGGGGCGTGGATACTGGCGCTCCTGTCTCTGTCGTTCTATCTTTTCTATCCGAGGGTGTGACCGTGAGCTCGGGGCGGGACCCCCCCGCCCCTTTCCTGCCTGAACCCTTCCGGTTGCCATTTCCCCCGCCCATTCGCTATACTCCATCCCATGCTCCCCACCAGAATCGTGAAATACCTCCGAAACCGCGGCATTCAAGGACCGTGGCGCATAACCGGCTGCCCGGAGGGCGGCTTTGCGGGAGCCGTGGTGATACCGGCCCTGGCCGAGAGCGGCCACCTCTTCGCCACCCTCCGCTCCCTGGCGGAAAACCCGCCCGGGCTTCTTTCACGCTTCCTGGTGCTGGTGGTGGTGAACAACCGGAAAGACGCTCCTGGTGCGGACAAAGGAGATAACCGCGTCACCCTGGAACGGCTGGAGAACGGGGACCGCGCCTTCGGCGGTCTTCGACTCGCCTGGGTGGATGCCGCCACAAAGGGGCTGGAGCTTCCCCCCGGCACGGGAGGGGTCGGGCTGGCCCGGAAGATCGGTTTCGACCTGGCGCTCACCCGGCTGGATTTCACCGGTTCCGACCCCATCCTCGTGGCCCTGGACGGAGATACCCTGGTCCAGCCCGACTACCTGTCGGCCCTGGTCCGGCACTTTGGAGATTCGCAGGCAGGCGGCGCCGTGATCCCCTTCCGGCACCAGCCGGGACGGACCCCGGAGGAAAGCGAAGCGATACACCGCTACGAGCTGTTCCTGCGCGGGTACGTGCTGGGACTCTCCACAGCGGGATCGCCCTACGCCTTCCACACGGTGGGGAGCGCCATGGCCTGCACCGCTTCCGCCTATGCCGGCATGGGGGGAATGAACACCCGGGTCGCGGCCGAGGATTTCTATTTCCTCCAGCAGATGAAAAAGACCTTCGGAGTCCAAGGTGTCCAAGGAACCGTGGTGCACCCGTCGTCCCGTTCCTCCCACCGGGTTCCCTTCGGAACCGGGAGGAGCGTTTCACGTCTCCTGTCCGGGGAGGAGTCTGCCGTCCTTTTCTACCGGCCGGAGTGCTTCTCCATCCTGGGTCGATGGCTTTCCTTGGTGGAAGAGTGCCTTGATGAGGAAGGGACCGTCATCAGATCCCGCGCCCAGGGTATTTCACCCCACCTGGGAGAGTACCTTGACCGGTGCCGCTTCATCGAGGGGTGGGAAAAGCTTCGCAGAAACAGCCGTGGCGGAACCGCACTCCGCGCAGCCTTCCACGCCTGGTTTGACGGTCTGCGGACCCTGAAGCTCGTGCACCACCTCTCCGACGGCCCTTTTCCCCGGGGTGATTCCCGGGTTCTCCTCCCTCCCCTCCTGGAATCGGCGGGACTGGATCCGAACCGGGACCCGGACGCCCAACTGTCCCTCCTGCGCCGCATCCAGTCAGCCCCACCCCCCTCATGACCACTCCGGCTCGTTGTTCTTGGTTTTTTGTCCCACATGGGATATTATTCACGGAGCGCCCCGGCCCGGCAGCGCCGATCCGCCGCGGGCGAAGATCACGGAAGAAAAGGAGTCCCGCCATGAAGATACCGGCACGCCTGCTTACCGCATCAGTGATTATCACTCTCTTCCTTGCTTCATCCGTCGCCGCATCCCCGTCGCAACCCGACCCAGGGGCGGCAATGGGAGGGGAGGGAGGAAAAGGAATCGATACCGTTCCGGTCCGGGAACCCTCGGTCGCGGAAGACGCGGGGATGACGGCGATTCCTGCTGCGCCGTCGACCGCAACCGGAGAAGTGATACGGACGATTCCCGCGGCCCAGCCCGCACCGCCACCCGCCACGCCCTTCAATATCAAGGCAGTGGACGAGATTTCCCGGATCAATGCGGCAACCGAAGTGATCCAGGAAATAACCGGAATCCCGGAAGGGATTTCCCCGGAACTGCTCCGCAACGCCTACGGCATCGTTATCATCCCCGGCACCATCAAGCTGGGGTTCTTCTTCGGAGGCCAGTACGGAAGCGGCATCGCACTGACGCGGGGCGAGGACGGCTCCTGGAGCAACCCCGCCTTCGTCTACATCGCCGGAGGCAGCTTCGGCCTCCAGTTCGGCGCCGTATCCAGCGATATCATCCTGGTATTCAAAACCAGAAAGAGCGTCATGGGCCTCGCCAAGGGGAACTTCACCCTGGGAGGCGATGCGGCCATAGCGGCCGGCCCGGTGGGGCGCCGCGCGGTTGCCGCCACCGACTGGCAGCTCAAGGCGGAAATCTACTCCTATGCCCGGAGCCGCGGCCTGTTTGCCGGAATCTCCGTGGACGGGTCGGTCCTGGCCATCGATACCAATGCCAATGAGACCTTCTACGCCAAACCGGGCATCAGCGCCAACGAGATCTTCGGCTCACCCCCCTGTTCCTCCCCCGCCGTGGAGAGGCTGAAGAACTTCCTCGGCAAGAGCGCTTCCACGCCCGCGATGCAGTAGACCGGCAACGGCAGGCGGAGTCGTCCGGAGTCAGCGAAGATGGCTCCCCCTGCAGAACACAGGACAACGAGATGAGTACACGGGAAACAGCCGGGACAATGCTAACGGAGGATGATGCGGCGCGGATATGCGCAGCCGCCGAAACATCCTGTCCGCACCTGTTCGATCTTTACACCCGTCTCCACTCCGCTCCCGAGCTTTCGTGCCAGGAGGTCATGACGTCGCGCCTGATTGCCGATGAATTGGAAACCTCCGGTTTCCGCGTCACCAGAGATGTGGGGGGGCACGGCGTGGTGGCCGTTCTGGAAAACGGGAGAGGGCCGACGGTCATGGTGCGGGCCGACCTGGACGGCCTCCCTATCGAGGAGAAGACCGGTCTCCCCTACGCCAGCAGGGCACGCGCGACTCTCCCCGGGAAAGGGGAAGTGGGCGTCATGCACGCCTGCGGACACGACATCCACATGACGGTCCTCGTGGGCACGGCCCGGCTTCTGCACTCCCTGCGGGATCGGTGGCGGGGCACGCTGGTGCTGGTGGGTCAGCCTGCCGAAGAGATCGGTGCCGGGGCACGGGCCATGATCAACGACGGCCTGTTCACCCGCTTTCCCCGGCCGCACTGCGCCCTGGCCCTCCACGTGTCCCCATCCCTGGCCGCCGGGACGGTCGGCATTCGGGAAGGGCTCTTCTGGGCGGGATGCGTTTCCCTCGAACTGCTGATCCGGGGTGTTGGAGGGCACGGATCCCGACCCCACGAAACAAAGGACCCCATCGTGATGGCTGCCGAAACGATCCTCCTCCTTCAAACCATCGTCAGCCGCGAGATGGATCCCGTGGAACCAGCCGTCCTCACCGTCGGGTCCATTCACGGGGGGACCAAGGGGAATATCATCCCCGAAGAGGTCCTCCTCCAGGTGAACTACCGGTACTTCTCCCCCGAAACGGACAGGCGCCTGCGGGCCGCCGTGGAACGGACGGCACGGGGCGTCGCAGTGGCTGCAGGCCTTCCCGATGACCGTATGCCGGTCGTTTCCGAGCAGTACACGGGCGTGCCTGTCCGGAACGAACCGGAACTGAGCCGACGAATTTCCTCCGCCTTTCGCGCCGTGCTCGGCCGGAAAAATGTCCTCCGCGTGGAACGATCCACCTTCAGCGACGATTTTTCCCTGTTCGGCTCCATCGAGCCGGAGATACCCCTCTGCTACTTTCTCCTCGGCACGGCTCCCTTCTCCCGGGCAGGCGCAAGGGAAAGGGGCGTCCCCGGCATCCACAACCCCTGTTTCGCCCCCCTTCCCGAACCGACCATCACCTCCGGGGTGAAAGCCATGTGCGCCGCCGCGCTGGAGGCCCTTCTCGGTTCGACCCACCCCACGGAGAAACCCTGAACCCGTCATTTTTTGTTTGACATTTCCTTCGGCACTCTTTAAAAGAGTCCACGGCAATTTTCGCCGCTCTCGCGTACAGATCCGTATGCTCCCGGATCATCTCCCGATTCATACATACGCCAGGTTGTTCCCATTGACACCCCCCCTTTGCCCAGGAGGGAACCGGCGCAGGACCGGTGTGAACACCTGCGGGAAAACCGCGGTATCCGTGGGATACGAATCCGCCGGAGCAGCGTCTATTTTCTTTGGGTTTCGAGCAGCAGCAAAATATTCTTGTGAAGGGGAGGACGGAACGATGTCGAATGGTGCGGAGCAGAAGACAGGAACTGATCTGGGTACGTTCGTAAAAGAAACGAGGGAAAAGTTCGCCAAGGCGGGCGCCGGTGCAGTGGGGGACCTGAACGGCGAGCATGAAGTATTCGGGGAACTGGGCGACTTGGGCGCAGGCGTGTCGAAAACCGAGGTGGCGCTCTGCGACACCACCTCCAACCCGGCCCCGCTGGGACTGTTCGCCTTCGGCATGACCACGGTGCTTCTGAACCTGCACAATGCAGGGTTCTTTCCCCTCGATTCCATGATTCTCGCCATGGGGATCTTCTACGGCGGTCTGGCCCAGGTCATTGTCGGTATCATGGAATGGAAGAAAAAGAATACCTTTGGAACCCTGGCCTTCACTTCGTACGGCCTTTTCTGGCTGACCCTCGTGGGCCTCATCGTCATTCCGAAATTGGGATGGGTCACGAAACCGGAGGAAACTTCCATGATCGCCTATCTGGTGATGTGGGGCATCTTCACCGGACTCCTCCTCATCGGCACCTTCCGGCTCAACAAAGCGCTCGTGTTCGTATTTTTCACCCTGACGGTGCTGTTCTTCATGTTGGCGTACGGTGACTATACCGGGAATGCGGGCTTTAAGGTCCTGACCGGCTACGAAGGCATTCTGTGCGGGCTGTCCGCCATATACACGGGCATCGCGCAGGTCTGGAACGAATTGTACGGCAAGACCATCCTGCCTCTCGGCCCCCTGAAGAAGTAACCGATTCGGCCTTCGACACACGGTACCGGGAAGGTGCCGGGCATGCCGCCCCCCTTCCCGCGACCTTTCTCCTTTCTTCTCTGCCCCACTGTGTGCCCATCCGGAAACTCCGGATGCGACCCTATCCTTTCCAATTCGGAAGCGAGGAATTTTTCGGCCTGGCCGGAAAATCAAGCGGTACGCCCCACAAGTAACCCGGAACCTTGCCGCCGCCGGGGTGGAAAAGGACCGTTTCCTTGTGGAGACTATTTTCCCTGTGGCGGCATCCCATCGGTTGTGGTAGAGTCCATCCTGTCGTTTTCATTCTTTCCCGGAAAGGAGATTGGGCATGGCCGACACGAAAATCACCGTACTGGCACGATTCAAGGCGAAAGATGGTCTGGAGGAAAAGGTCAAGAAGGAAATACTGGCCTGCGTAGCGCCCACGAGAGCCGAGGCGGGCTGCATCAATTATGACCTGCACCAGTTGAAGGATGACAAACGGGTCTTCATCCTGTACGAAAACTGGACCAGCAAGCAGGCGCTGGACGAGCACCTGGCAATGCCGTACCTGAAAGCGCTGGCGGCCGCGGTCGACGAATTGTGTTCGGAGCCGCTGGATATTTCCATCTGGGAAATGATCAGCGAACCGGCGAAGTAGTGGGCTGTTCACGGCGGTTGCGGGGGAAGAGCATCTCCGGCCGCCGTTTTCCATCCCTTGCCGCGGTGCCGGGTCTGCTTCTTCCCCTCTTGTTCTCGCCCGCTTCACTGAGGTATAATCCCCCCGTTACGCCCTCTCGTTTCCCCCTTCCAGGACGGTACTCGCCATGAGACTCAATGCAAAACTGGTGATGATCATGCTCTCCCTGCTCGTCATCGCCGTATGCGCGCTTTTCATCCTGAACCAGTACAGCCAGAACGACCTGGTGGACGCCATTCAGGAAAGCTCCACCGAGGTCTCCAAAGCCATCCAGATCAGCGTTGCCGATCTCACTTCGGAGGCGGAATTCTCCTCGCGGCTGAAGGAGTACATGGAAGAGGCAAAGCGCAAGGGGATCAACGAAGTCAGCATCATCAGCAACGAAGGGGAGATTATCGATTCATCGGACCCGGCCAAGGTGGGAAAGAAACGGGACGTCAGGAAACTGGGAAAGGGACTCAAGGCATCCCGGACACGCAAGGGCAAACAGAATCCTTCCGAAGACTCGTCCCGTCCCTATGACCTGGTGGTCCCCGTCATCGTTGGGGACGAGCAACTGGGCTTCGTGCACATCAATCTCCTGCTTGACAATATCCGCACCATCCAGCACGACAACTTCGTCCATCGCCTGACCGTCACCTTTATGGTCTTCATGCTCGGCATCATCCTTGCCATCTTCCTGGCACGGAGGTACACCACGCCCATCAAGCGGATCGTGGAAAGCGTGAAAAAGGTTTCCGCCGGAGACCTGTCGGAAACCTTCCCCGTCCAAACCAGGGACGAGATCGGCGAACTGGCCGAAAACTTCAACGAGATGGTAAAGAAGCTCCGGGAACGGGAAATGCTGGAGAAGAGGCTCTACGAGGCCGAGCACCTTTCCAAGGTCGGCCAGCTTGCGGCAGGCATCGCCCACGAGATCCGCAACCCCCTCAACTATATCAGCCTTGCCGTGGATCACCTGAAAAACGACCTTATCCCCTCCTCCCCCGAAACAGAGGCGGAATCCAGGGAGCTTCTCGACAAGATCAAGGATGAAGTGAAGCGGGTCAACTACATGGTGCTCAACTTCATGAGCTACGGCAGGCCCCTCAAGCTCCGTATTTCCCGTATCTCCAGCAAGGATCTTCTGGAGAAGGTCCTCCCTCGGCTAAAAGACGGGCTTTCCGAGCAGCGCATCGAGCTTCTCTTGGACATCGAGCCGGAGACCCCCGATCTGGATGTCGATCCGGAACTGATTTGCACCTGCCTTGTCAACCTGGTCACCAACGCTGCCCAGTCCATGCCTGACGGGGGGGCCATCACCCTCGGAGTCCGCTTCGATTGCGAGAACCGCCTGTTCCGCATCACCTGCGCCGACGAGGGCTCCGGCATCAAGCCGGAGTATCTGGAGAAAATCACCCAGCCCTACTTCACCACCAAGGAGGCGGGTATCGGTCTCGGCCTGGCCATAACCGAGCGGATCGTCACGGAGCATGGCGGAAAGCTGGAAGTGGAAAGCGCTGTTGGCCACGGCACGGTGTTTACCATTCTCATCCCCGCGCCGCACAGGGAGCAGGAGATATGAAGGGAAGGATTCTGGTTGTGGATGACGAGAAGGGGCAGAGGGATATCCTTGACGCCATCCTAAGGAAGGAAGGGTACCTGGTCACGGCCGTCCCCGGCGCGCGGGAGGCGCTGGAGCGCCTGGAAGCGGAAGAGTATGATCTCATCCTCACCGACCTGAAGATGAAGGGCATTTCAGGTCTGGAACTCCTGGAAAAGGTCCTTGAACAGGACCCGCGGCAATGCATTGTCATCATGACCGCCCACGGCACCATCGATTCGGCGGTTGAGGCGATGAAAAAGGGGGCCTTCGATTACCTGGAAAAACCCCTGGACAGGGATACCCTCCTCCTGACCCTCAAAAGGGCCTTTGAGCGACTTGCCCTCTTGCGCGAAAACCGCATGCTGCAGAAAAAACTGGCGGAACACAGCGATATTCCCTCCATTATCGGGTCCCATCCCAAAATGAAAGAGGTGTTCCGCATCGTCAACAAGATTGCGGCCACCGCGTCAACGGTGCTGATCTATGGAGAATCGGGAACCGGAAAGGAACTGGTCGCGCGCGCCATTCACAACGGCAGCCCGCGCAAGGACAACCCGTTTTTCGCCATCAACTGCGCCGCAATCCCCGACACCCTCATCGAAAGCGAGCTTTTCGGCCACGAGAAAGGCTCCTTTACCGGTGCAAACTCCCGGGAGATCGGGCTGTTCGAGGCGGCGCACACCGGCACCATCTTCCTGGACGAGATAGGCGAAATGAATACCGCCATGCAGGCCAAACTGCTGCGGGCGATCCAGGAACGGGAAATCCGCCGCGTCGGCGGCAAGACGAGCCTGCCGGTTGATGTGCGCATCATCTCCGCAACCAACAAGGACCTGGAGCAGGAGATCCGGAAGGGACTCTTCCGGGAAGACCTCTTCTACCGCCTCAACGTAATCCGGATCAATCTCCCGCCACTGCGGGAGAGGGGAAGCGATATCATCGCACTGGCCGATTTTTTCGTAAAAAAATACGGGGGCGCCGCCGGCATCCCCCTGAAAGGCATTTCCAGGCCGGCGATAAAGCTGCTCATGGACTATCCCTGGCCCGGCAACGTGCGGCAACTGGAATCCGTGATCGAGCGAGGCGTGCTCATGACCGAAAGCGAGTACATCCAGCCCGAGGACCTGCCGGCGGAAATTCACCACGGCAGCGTTCCCGGAAATTGCCTCCGATTCGATCTCCCTCCCGAAGGAATCTCCATGGAGGATCTGGAACGGGATCTCATCATCAAGGCCATGGAACGCGCCGGCTGGGTAATCGGCAAAGCAGCCCCCCTGCTCGGCATGACCTATAAGACCCTGCAGTACCGGCTGGAAAAATTCGGCATTGAGAAACCCGAGAAAAAGAGTCTGTTCCGGTCATAGGCGCGGGCCGCGAATCGCCCTTCCCCTGGCAGAGACATCACCATCACCATCTCCTCCAGCACCGGCTTCAGGGGACGATGGAAGGAACGAGGAGACCCATTCATGGATCTTTCACGGAAACTGCACCGGTTTACTGTTGTTCCCACGCTCCCCAAAGAACTCTCCGGCCTGAAGGCCATTGCCTATAACCTCTGGTGGACATGGGAACCGGAGGCCATCGAGCTTTTCCAAAGAATCGACCGGGAAGTATGGCGCGAAACACGCCATAATCCCGTGAAAATGCTGGGTTCCCTCCAGCAGAAGCGCTTGGAGGAGCTCCTCGGCGATGACGGTTTCATGGCCCAGCTGCAGCGGGTGGAAAGCCGCTTCCAGGACTACCTGGAAGGAAAAACCTGGTACCAGAAGGCGCGGAACGGTGAAAGGAACTGCTCCATCGCCTATTTTTCCATGGAATTCGGCCTCCACGAATCGCTCCCCATCTATTCCGGAGGTTTGGGGGTCCTGTCGGGCGATCACCTCAAATCAGCCAGCGATCTGGGGATTCCTCTCCTCGGAGTGGGACTCCTCTACCGCCAGGGCTATTTCCGCCAGTACCTGAACATCGAAGGGTGGCAGCAGGAAATCTACCCGGAAAACGATTTCTACACCATGCCCCTCCGGCTGGAGCGGGACGCGGACGGCGTGCCTCTCACCATCCTGCTGGATATGGAAGAACGAAAGGTATCCGCCCACATCTGGCGGGTGCAGGTCGGACGAGTGCCCCTCTACCTGCTGGATACCAACCTGGAGAGAAACGTGTGGGAAGATCGGAAGATTACCGCCCAGCTGTACGGCGGGGACCAGGAAATGCGTATCAAGCAGGAAATTTTGCTGGGAATCGGCGGTATTCAAGCACTGAGAAAGCTGGGGCTGGATCCCCCTGTCTGCCACATCAATGAAGGGCACGCGGCCTTCCTTGCCCTGGAGCGCATCCGGCTCCTTATGGAAGAAAAGCGCCTCACTTTCGCCGAAGCCCGGGAGATGGTGGTCGCAGGCAGCGTCTTTACCACCCACACCCCGGTCCAGGCGGGTATCGACCACTTCCCGCCGGAACTGGTGGAAAAACACCTGGGCCCCTATTATCGGGGGCTCGGCCTCTCCCGAGAAGAATTTCTCGGTCTGGGAAGACAGAACCCGAAAAACAACCACGAAACATTCTGCATGTCGGTTCTGGCTCTCCGGTTGACAGGGCACCAGAACGGCGTAAGCCGGCTGCACGGAACGGTATCCCGGGGGATGTGGAAGAATATCTGGCCGGAACTGCCTGAAGAGCACTTCCCGCTTACCTCCATAACCAACGGAGTCCATACGAAAACCTGGCTTTCCAGCGAAATGGCGGGTCTCATCATACGCTACCTGGGGACCCGCTGGCTCGACGATCCTGCGGATTTCGACATCTGGCGAAAAATTCACCAGATACCCGACGCGGAACTCTGGCGCACCCACGAACGATGCCGGGAACGGCTCGTGTCCTTTGCCCGGAAACGCCTCAAGGCGCACCTGCTCCACGTCGGCGCCACCGCCAAGGAGATAGCCTCGGCAGACGAGGCCCTGGATCCCGAGATTCTGACTATCGGTTTTGCCCGGCGCTTTGCCACCTACAAGCGGGGGACCCTCCTTCTCCGCGACCTGGAGCGGCTGGACAGGATACTCAACGACCCGGAGCGCCCGGTGCAGATTATCGTTGCCGGCAAGGCCCACCCGGCCGACTTCGAGGGGAAGGAACTGATCCGCCAGATACGGCAGGTTTCCATGGAAAAACGGTTTCGCCACCGTATCCTTTTCATTGAGGACTATGACATGGCCGTGGCGAGACGGATGGTGCAGGGGGTGGATGTCTGGCTCAACACCCCGCGCCGCCCTCTGGAGGCAAGCGGCACCAGCGGCATGAAGGTGGCCTTCAACGGCGGCCTCAACATGAGCGTCCTGGACGGATGGTGGCCGGAAGGATACCGGGGCGACAACGGATGGGCCATCGGCAAGGGCGAAGTGTACGAGGATATCGAGTATCAGAATGAAGTGGAGGGTCGGGCCATCTATGACCTGCTGGAAAAAGAGATCGCTCCTCTTTTCTACGACCGGGGCGCAGACGGGATTCCGCGCGGCTGGCTGGCGCGCATGAAGGCCTCCATCGCCTCCCTGTGTCCGGTCTTCAGCACGGAACGTATGCTGCAGGAATATACCGACACCTTCTATCTTCCCGCCTTCAGTTCGTGGAAGGCTCTCGATGAACAGGATCAATCACTGGCGCGGGAACTTGCCCAGTGGAAAGTGGAGATGCGCCGTCTCTGGAACGGAGTGCGCATTGAAGGGATCGAGGCGGAAACCGCGGGGGAAATCCCTGTCGGTCAACGCATTCCGGTGCAGGTCCGGGTCGGAATCGGGGAAATCCCCCTCGACAACCTCTCCGTGGCAGTCTACTCGGGAATTCTGGATGCCCGCGACGTGATTGTCGATGGACAAGAGACCCCCCTCGCGCCCATGGAGCAGGCGGGAGCGGATGTGTACCGCTTCAGGGGAGATGTGGAATGCCGCGTGTGCGGGCGGCAGGGTTTTGCCGTCCGGATCATGCCGAAGCATCCCCGGCTCGGCCCCATCTACGAACCCGGTCTTATCCTCTGGGCATAGGGTGAACGCCGGTCAGGGGTCCCCTTTCAGCTTGAAAAACTCACGAAAAACAGGTACAGTCCGCTCAAAAAATTCCCAAGGCACTACCTCATGAGACTACTTCCGCTCCTGCTGCTTCTTTTCACCCTGGCCGCCTGCACCTCACTGGTGCCGCGCACATACCTCCCCTCTCCCCTTACCAACGAGTCTTTCCCCGACCCGGTGAAGACGGTTTCCGTCCCCTTGCCGGTCATAGCAACAAGTCCCAATGAAGGAATCACCGTTGGAGGCCTGACGGCGTTCCTTCTCCATAACGGCAAGGACGAAGTGAGCACCCTGGTCGCGCCGCAGGTCAACTACAACAAGTATTTCGGCGCCACATTCAGCCTCTATGGAGCATTCTACCCCTCACCGGTCCGCAGCTGGGAGATGAACATTTCCAA
>JAAZOO010000102.1 GCA_012797715.1 Geobacteraceae bacterium
CGATACAAAGCTCTCCCTTGACGGATCCAACTACATCACCATTTCCGGCGTGGAAACCATCGAGGACGTGTGCATCACGAGCTCCGACGGGGCCACCTTGCGCGGGAACGGGACCGATTATTCGGTGGATCCCGATTACGGTTATGTGCGGAAACTCTCTGGTGGAGGTCTTCTGGACGCGGATAAGGTGAGCTTCGATTACGCTGCCGTGGACCGCAAATATATCTGGGGACTTTCCGCAGGGTCGGTCACCAAGAAGTTCACGTTTGTTTCCGATAAGGACGACCAGGGTCCACGGCAGCGCTGGACCTTCCACAAGGTGCAGATCAACCTGAACGGGGACATCAACCTCATCGCGGAGAAGAACGCGGTGCTCTCCATCACCGGGAGCGTCCTGGCAGACACTACTCAGCCGAGCGGCCAGGAATACTACAAGGTTGAGATGATGGCATGAGGCTGGAACGGGTTGTCGATCTTGGCCACATGGAGGTCCGGGTCAAGGAGATCACGGTTGGGGAGCTGCGCAATCTTCTTGCCCAGGACCTGGGCGAATTCAACGCCATGGAGTGGCTCGCCGGAAGAACGGCGCTTCCCGCCAATCTTCTTCAAGCCTTCACCGACCTTTCCGCCGAGAAGATTCCGACCCTCACCTTTTCGGAGCTACAGACCATCATTGAAGCGGTGCGGGCGGTCAACACCGCTTTTTTTTTCGTGATCGAAAACATGGGTCTGCTGGCGGGGTTTATCCGGGAGATGCGCGCAGCGGGCTCGAAAGAATCGCCACCGGATTGATCCAGGCTGGGCATCGTGACGTGTTCGCCTACGGATGGAGCTTCTTCATGACGGTCTTGGACGTTCTAGGGAAGCAAGCCAAAGCACAAGGCGAGTGAGCGCTTTCAAGACCATCACGAGGGAGAGGAAGCACAGGATGATGCCGATGACCGAGGCCTCTCCACTCTTCAGCATCATTTCCATTCCGGCCCATCCAAAGGCCGTCCCGAAAAAAGCGAGCAAAATGACAAACATCGTGGGGCTCCCTCATGGCGAATGACATCAAGATCATAATCCAGGCCCTGACCAAAGGCGAGGACAAGTCCAAGCTCTTCTTTGACCAGATCCAGGCCGGTTCGAAACAGGCCAAGCTCGCCATGGAGGCCTTCAACACCGCTTCGGGACACGGCCAGCAGATCGTCCGGAACCTCACGGTCGGCGTCAAGGACCTGGTGACGGCATATCTCAGCATCCAAGGTGCCAGGGCCGCATTCACCGGCATGGTGGAAATCCTTAAGAACGCCCAGCAAGCCCAGTTCAACATGACCGCAAGCGTCCAAGCGGCTTCGCGGGAGTTCCAGAAGACAGGATCCATGCAATATTGGCAGGACTCGGTCAAGGAACTCAGCAAGGACCTGGTGGTCTATTCGGAAGGGGCCATCAAAAACGCCATCTCGCGCACCATTGACATGACCAAGCGTCTCGGTCTCTCAGCCGAGGAGATGAAAACCGTCATCAAGCGCACGGCGGATCTCAGTGCCGGGAAGACCGATCTGGAGGGGGGCATCGAGCGAGTCACGGCGGCCCTGCGCGGTGAGGCTGAGGCCTCTGAATATCTCGGGCTCACCTTGAACGAGAACTATGTCAAGGCATGGTACGAGGCGCACAGGGTCTCGCAAACCGCATGGAAGGACTTGACTGACCTCGAAAAGGCCCAGGTGAGATACCAGGTGTTCCTGGAGCAGACCAACGCAACCCAGGGCCGGGCCGCAGAGAGTGTAAAGACCTTCGGCGGAGCCCTCGAGCTCGTGAAGAAAACCATCGAGGATGCCGTCGCTAACAATCAGGACCTGGCGGCCGCCATGAAAAACGTGGCCCAGGTGATTCGGGACAATGCCGAAAATATCGGCTCCATGGCCTCCACTCTCATTGAAGTTACGGCCAAGGTCGCGGCATTCGCCCTCGAGTGGAAGGAAGTCCTTATCGCCCTCGGCGGTGTATGGGCCGTGACCAAGGGCATATCGATCCTCACCAGTGTGATCAGGGGTCTCGACGTGGCCATGAAGGTCATGCGAGCGACCACGGCGGCAACATCTCTCATTGAGCTCGCAGGCGCCGCGAACACGGCAAAAATCGCCGGTCTCGGACTCTCCACCTGGTTGACCGGAGGACTTGCCGTGGCTGCCGCGATGGCCGCTCAGCAGATCATCGTCCTGGTCCAGGCCTACATGGAAATGAAGAAGTGGGAGGATGCAGCCCGGGAGGCCTCCAAGGAGAGGCAGGCGGTCGAGGACAGGGCCAATAAGAAAGCGCAGGAACTGGGCACACGCCTCGGCATGAACATCAACACCCTGGCTGAGTTCAACAGCCTGGTGAAGGAGGGGAAAGTCGTCTGGGATGCCCAGAGCAATTCATGGACCAGGTCCGCAGCGGCGGCGATGGCCCAGACCAGGGCGACATCACTCACCGAAAGCCAGATGAAAACGCTGGGAGAGACCCTGAAAGCGGTCGGCACCACCTATGACACCCTGCGCGGCAAAGTCGGAGGCTATTACGACTTTGCGTCTGAGAAGGCCAAGCTTCTTTCGGCCAACGAGCAACAGGGATCTCTCGCGGCCCTCGAAATACAGCGCCAGAAGACCGAGGCGGTTTTGAGCCTTGCCAGGACCGAAGCGGATGAACGCAACAGGCTCCTGCGCCAGTCCGGGGCAAGCGAACAGCAGCAGGCTGAACTCAGCAAGGAGATCGCGCAAGATCTAAAAAACGCCAGGACCAAGGCACTTGAAGAATACCAGGGAAAGCTAAGATCTGCTTTTCTCCAGGCCCTCAGCGAGGAAAAGCGCTATGTGGAAGATGTAAAGCGCCTTCAGGCAGAACTCAGTCTCGCGCGCATGTCCTACGAGGAGAAGGTCCGTGAGGTCAAACGCCGTGGCATGACCGAGGATCAGCAGTATGCCGATCGCCAGAAAGAAACCCTGGAAACTCTCAAGAAGGCCCAAGACGCTCTTTCCCAGGCAACGACTCCGGAGGCCATGAAAGAGGCGGTCAAGCTGTTCGAAAAAGCGCAGCAATCCGCGGAAGGGCTATCGTCATCCCTCGGGGACAGTGAGCAAGACCAGGCTAAAAATGCACAACGGATCGCCGAATCCCTGAAGCTCATGGAACAGGCTCAGAAAGGCATCGAAGCTGGCATCAAGAGCCAAGAAGAGTATGCGAAGCAGCACGGGGAAGAGTCCAAGAAGCGGGCCGAGGAATTCCAAACGCAATTGGATAATCTGAAGA
>JAAZOO010000103.1 GCA_012797715.1 Geobacteraceae bacterium
CCGCCTCCGATGACGGTGAACCGGAGATTGAGGTCGCGGGGGAGATGACTGCGGTCGGCGCCGGACGGTACCGTCTTCCCCTCCGTATCCGCCTTGGAGGGAAGGAAGTGGAGACCGCCCTGTCCCTTGCCCTTTCCTTCGAAAAGCCACCGCTGTCATAGCTCTCCGGGAAAGACGCACGTCGCGTTCCTCGGGATGCTTCGTCACGACAAAGGGAGTACCGCGGCTCTATGGAATTCGATTTTCACGTTGCGCTGAGGTTGCTGCTTGCTGCGCTTCTCGGAGGGGTCATCGGGCTGGAGAGAGAGATTCACGGCAGGCCGGCGGGGTTTCGAACGCACCTCCTCGTTTCTCTCGGGTCCTGTGTTTTTGCGGTAATCTCCGTTTCCTTGTATCGGATGTACGGTGATTTCACCGGACGGATTCCGGTTGGGGTGGACCCCGCACGGGTTGCAGCGCAGGTCGTAACGGGCATTGGCTTCCTCGGCGCTGGAGCCATTCTTCGCGACAAGGCTTCTATCCGCGGACTCACCACCGCTGCCTGTCTCTGGGTCGCTTCTGCCGTTGGTGTCGCCTGCGGCATCGGGCTCTATTCTGTTTCCGTGCTGGTTACGGTGGTTGCCGTCGGTTCACTCCTGCTACTGAAAAAGGTGGAAGGCGTGTTGACGCGGGATGCCTTCAGCGCGGTGAAAGTCTGGAGCATGGATGTGGAAGGGCAGATGGAGAGGATCGAAAATCTTCTCGCCGGGTTCGATATGAAGATGTTGAATGCCTGCATAGAACACGATTTGGAGAAACAGGAGATTTTTCTAGGCTTCGAGATTAAAATCACACGCCGCGAAACGGGGTACAGGATTGTTGACAGAATTGTGGCCACGCCGGGGGTTAAGAAAGTCCGCCTGGAGTAGCAAACCTGAAAACGGCGGGTGACATCATGGGGGAAAACCCACGGGACGACTTTCTCCGCCGAATCCGGAATACGTATCGAGGCTTCCTTTCCGTTCCGGTATCAGGGATCAGGAGGGGGGGCTTTCGCAGAGTCCCTGCTGTAAACGAGCCTGATATTCATACGGCGGATCAGCTCTTCAATTTCCTTCAGTTTTTCCTCATATTCCTTCAGATAGAACGCCTGCTTTTTCTTGTTGTGGAACGTGATGCCTTCCCTCAGCATTTCAATGCGGATCTTGGCCACTTTTTTCATGATTTCTAGCACTTCGCGCGCATCGGCCATGATGCCACCCCCCCCTCCGGCGCTCGTGGAAACGGGCCTCGGTAAGGGTTACCGGACTTCCCGCCGTGAACGGGAAATCTTTTTCAGAGGCTCCAGCAATCGGTATGCGACTGCTAGACCACCCCTCCCGATACCAATGTCAACATCGTCCTCATATCCATGATAATCGGACCCACCCGTCATGGCAAGACCCGTCTCCCGACACAGGGATTCAAAAAAGATCATGTCGTCCTTGTAACAGAGGTTGTTGTAGACCTCAAGACCGTCGAGTCCCATGGTGGAGAGCTCCCTGATGAGCGCGCCAAGAACCATTCGGTCCTCGGAAATGCTTGAGGGGTGAGCCAGAACGGAGACTCCTCCCAGTCTTCGTATCTCATCCAGGGCATCCCCCATCGCGAAAAAGCGTTTCGGCACATCACACGGCTGGAGATAGCGGGTAAAGGCATCCTGCACGTGCCTCGCTATCCCTTTTTCCACGAGAAGGCGGGCGATATGGAGTCGGCTCAGAGAGCCTTGCGACATATCCATAACCTCTTGGAGGGGAATTCCGGCCTTGCCCTCGGAAGCAAGTTTTTCGTTTATTTTCTCTACGATTGCCTTGCCGCGCATGTCTCGTGCTGTGCGGAATTCACCGAGTTTTGCGGAAAATCCCCTGTCGCGGAACTCGATGTAGTAGCCAAGAAGGTGTACGTCATGAAACGTCTTGAAACCTATGGATAATTCCACCGCTGGTACGACTTCAACGCCGAATCGCTGGCCTGCCGCGAGAGCCTCTTCCACCCCGGAGACCGAATCGTGATCGGCAACGGCAATAGCCATCAATCCCTTGTCTGACGCTTTCCGGACGATTTCTGTCGGCGAAAGGACGCCGTCGGAATGAAAGGAGTGAATATGCAGATCCATGTATCTTTCCATGGGGATAGCCTCCGAGTTCCCAAGCGGGCTCCAAGAGTATAGGTGAGAATGCCGGGAAGTTCAACCGCGTAACAAGGGCATGGAGTGCATGGCCTGTATTTTTGTTGCCTGTGCTGGATGGTTTGTTTAGACTGGCCCACACAGTTCAGATGCGAGAGGTTCGTGATGACCGACGATCAGATCCATGAGGCGGTATCGCTGCTTGAGGAAGCGGTGACCGGCTGGAAGACTCCAGCCGTTACCATTGTTTCTCAACGGGAAGGAAACCCGTTCAAGGTCCTTATCTCCTGTATCCTTTCCCTTCGGACCCAGGACAGGACGACGGGTGCGGCATCAGAAAGGCTCTTTGCCCTGGCGGATACTCCGGAAAAGATGATGGTCCTTCCGCGAGATACCCTTGAGAAAACCATTTACCCGGTCGGCTTCTACCGCATAAAGGCGGCCCACATTCTGGATATCTGCCGCACCCTCGACAGGGAGTACGGGGGGAGGGTCCCCGACGAAATAGACGAATTGCTGAAGCTGAAGGGTGTCGGCCGAAAGACGGCGAATCTCGTCGTTACGCTCGGGTACGGGAAGCCCGGCATTTGTGTCGATACCCATGTTCACCGCATCTGTAACCGCTGGGGGTATGTCGTTACACGTACTCCGGAGGAAACCGAGTTTGCGTTGCGGGAGAAACTACCCAGGGAGTACTGGCAGGTAATCAACGATCTTCTGGTAACCTTCGGACAGAACCGGTGTTCTCCCCTCTCTCCGAGGTGTTCCGCCTGTCCGCTGTCTCACCTGTGCAATCGGGTTGGAGTGGGGAAGTCGCGGTAGCGGATGGAGACGGATGCCTATTTCGAACCGTGGCCCATGGTTTTTTCGAGGAGGCTCAATGAGAAGGGCCGTTCAGCGCGGCTGCGTCCGAACGGCCCATTGTGTCGCAACGCGGGAGGGACGTTACTGTATCAGCCGGCCGATGCTTCCCCACCGCACCCGCCAGTTATCCCATGACCAGTACTTGATGAAGGCGAGACCCTTGATCTTCTCCTTCTTGACCGTTCCCCAGAAACGGCTGTCGTAGGAACGGTCGCGGTTGTCCCCCATCACGAAGTAGGAATCTTCGGGGACCTTTACCGGTCCGAAGGTATCCCTGGGGTTCTGCTCCTTGGGGATGATATCCTGCTCCTTGTGGACTTCATGGGGGTTCTGATAGAGCCTGCCGTTTACATACACCTTTTTGTCGATCCCCTGCACGATGTCTCCCGGAACGCCGACGACACGTTTGATGAAGTCTTTGCTCGGGTCTTCGGGGTACTCGAAGACAATCACATCGCCTTGGCGGGGATCGCGAATCTTGAAGAGACGCTTGTCGGTAAAGGGTATCAGAGGACCGCAGATGAACTTGTTTACCAGCAGGTGATCGCCGATGAGCAGGGTATCTTCCATGGAACCGGAGGGTATCTTGAATGCCTGGACAACGAATGCCCTGATGAACAAGGCCAGGATGACGGCGATGAGTATCGATTCGGCATACTCCCTGACAAGATGCTTTTTCTTTACGGGAGCGCCGGTTTCCGGGACCGTGCTGCTCCCGTTGTCGCGGTATCTGTTTTTTTCCATAAGGTCTGTTTCCCCTGGCAGGATTATTTGTCTTCCACCTTGAGAATGGCGAGAAAAGCCTCTTGGGGAAGTTCCACGTTCCCCACGTTTTTCATCCGTTTTTTCCCTTCCTTCTGTTTTTCAAGCAGTTTTCTCTTGCGTGTGATGTCCCCCCCGTAACACTTTGCCAGGACATCCTTGCGCAGCGCCTTTACGGTCTCACGGGCGATCACCTTGTTGCCGATGGCCGCCTGGATGATGACCTCGAACATCTGGCGGGGGATGAGTTCCTTCATCTTGGATACGAGGTCCCGGCCCCGGTAGTA
>JAAZOO010000104.1 GCA_012797715.1 Geobacteraceae bacterium
CTTAGCGAAATGGAGCGGCCACAGCCGATACTGTCCGAACCCCAAGGGTGAGTGTATCGGCTGTAGTGAAATGAGCGTAGAGCAGCACAAAGACGGCAATCGGAGAGAACGAAGGATGCCTCCAACTGCCGAATCTAGGATTAACCCTTTCACGAAACGTTTCTCGTTTCCGACAGATTTCCTCGAGTCTCTTCCGCACGCACCAGCAGTTTGTCTACACAATGGATGAGAAAACCGGTACCGTACTGTATGGGAGAGGCGATACTTTCACTGCAGTTCCCATTTTCAACCAAGGAGAGAGTTATGATTGAAAAGAATGTCCTGGCCGACTTTTCGGGAAAAGTGTACGATCCCGTCATTGATCCCAGCACCTACGTGCACCCCCTGGCAGCGGTCATCGGAAACGTGACCCTTGGCAAGAACATCATGGTTTCCCCCTCCGCGTCCATCCGCGGGGATGAAGGGCAGCCGCTTTTTGTGGGCGACGATTCCAATGTCCAGGACGGCGTAGTGATTCATGCGCTGGAAACTGAAATGAACGGCGAGCCCATCGAGAAGAATCTCATGGAGGTGGACGGCAAGAAATACGCCGTCTACGTGGGGAAAAAGGTTTCTCTTGCCCACCAGGTGCAGATCCACGGTCCGGCTGTCGTGATGGACGAGACCTTTGTCGGGATGAAGGTGCTGGTTTTCAAGTCCCGTGTGGGGAGCAAATGCGTTCTCGAACCCGGTTGCATAGTCATGGGCGTTACGATTGCCGACGGCAGGTACGTGCCTGCCGGTTCCATAATCCGCACGCAGCAGCAGGCGGACGAGTTGCCGCTGATCACCGATGACTATCCCATGAAAAACATGAACAAGGGTGTGGTCCACGTGAATACGGCCCTGGCCAGGGGGTACCTGGCGGCGTCACAGAAATAGACGGCACGACACTGCGCGGAGGACGGCGGGCATCCCAGCCATGGAACCACCGTCCTCCGCGAGGAAGAAGGGGAGCTGGTATGAAGGAATTCGGCAGTGCGGTAATCCTGGCCGGCGGACTCAGCACGCGCATGGGATTTGACAAGCAGTTCCTCGAAATCGGTGACACCGTTCTGTCACGATACCTTGCAGCAACCCTGTTTCTGGAATTCGACGAGGTGATTATCGTCACCAATCGTCCTGAATGTTACTCCGGCGACGCCGTGCGGGCAGTCAGCGACATCATCCCGGGTCGCGGACCCCTGAGCGGAATCCATGCAGGGCTGAGCGCTGCTTCCTCCCGGTACGTGTACTGCGTTGCCTGCGACATGCCCACTCTTTCCCTTGACTACATCCGCCATCTGAAAAACACGATTCACGGCGGTTTTTTCGATGCCTGCGTGGCGCGAGCCGGCGAATGGATCGAGCCCTTCCAGGCGTTCTACTCACAGTCAATAATCCCGCGCATCCAAGACTATCTGGATAGTGACAGGCGTTCGGTATTCCCGTTGCTGCAAACCCTCAACACTCTCTACCTCACCGAAGAAGAGGTGCGTCCCTTCAACCGTGACGGCCGCCTGTTCGCGAATCTGAATACCCCGCGGGAGCTGGAGGAATTCATTGCATCCCTCTCCGGGGGCATGCTGCCGTTCGTCCAGGCGGCAAACCGCGAGGGGCATGCCGGTGTCGCCGCGTTTGCGTAATCTCCCTGTTCCGGCAGATGTTCCGCCCGCCGGGACAGCTCCCTGAAGGACATTGCCGCAGAGGCCGCTGCGGACGAGCAGAAAACCTGCTGGAAGCCTCCACGCAGGATTCTTCTGATTCCGGAGCAGGCATGGCGTTCCCTTCTCTCTGCTCTCCCCGTCTCCCCGGTTCCCCGGTTCCCCGGTTCTCCGTTTTTCCATCCCTCTCCGCCCGGCACCGGAAGATTTTCGGATCAACGGGAGTGAGGGGGGACTAACGAAATGCCGGGTTCTCTCCCGCGGGAGAGTGGGAGGAAAAATCATATCAGGAGCCAACGGTGAAATATTTCCGCATCACTGCCGTCTTTCTCTTTCTTGCCCTGTCCCTTGCCGCATCGGCCGGCGCCGAAGAGGCTGTTCTCCGCCTTCTTTACGTAAATGACCTCCATGGCTTTGCCGAACCGTACGTTCCCTTGGGCGTGAACGGGGAGCGGGGAGGGGCTGCCTGGCTGTCGGCACGGATTTCTGCGCTGCGGGCGGAAAGGCCGTCCCTTTTTCTGGCAGCGGGAGACGTCATTCAGGGGAATACCTGGACGAACCTTACCCGGGGGCGGGCAGCCGTGGAACTGATGAACCGTATGGAGCTGGATGCGATGGTAGTGGGGAACCATGAGTTCGACTTCGGCCAGGGTGTCCTGAGGAAGAGGATC
>JAAZOO010000105.1 GCA_012797715.1 Geobacteraceae bacterium
CGGTGCACGCCGAAGATGATGTCATCCTCGGTCTTGCGTGCCTCCCATTGGGCGATTGCGCGATCGGTTTCTGCGATTTTATGCGCCTCATATATCTTGAAAAGCTGCGTCACCGGCTGGGTCAGAGTGGTTGTGCTCAGCAGCAGCGAGTCCGATCCCTGGTGGATTGACGTATCCCGCGTGGGGAAGGGCCCCAGTCCGGGGACGATTCCCAGGCTCCCGGCCGGGATGGTTACCAGTTCCCTGTCGGAGACCCCCAGGTACGTGGTTTCGTTCGTCACGTGAGGGTAGTATCGGGATTGTGCCGACACAATCCGCTGCCGGCTTTCCTCAATTTTCTGCCGGGATATTTTCAGCGCCCTGTTGCGGTTCCGGGCGAGGTCCACGGCTTCCGGCAGGGTGAGCTTGATCGGTTCCGCCGACGCTTCCCCCGCCGCCATAAGGAAGCAGAGCGCGGCCAGCGAGCATCGGACGGCCGATGTGCCGGTCCGGGATTTCACCAGCACGTACAGGACCGGCACCACCAGCAGGGTGAAAAACATGGAACAGAGCAGCCCCACGGCGATCACGCTCGCCAGGGGGCTCCAGAGGCTGGACCCGGAGAGTATCATGGGTGTCACCCCCACCGCCGCGGCCATGGAGGTCAGAAAGATGGGACGCAGCCGCCGCTGTCCTGCCTCCGTCGCTGCCTGCTCCAGTGTCTGGCCTTCGGCGATCTTTTCCTTGATGTAGTCCACCAGGATGATGGCGTTCCGCACCACGATGCCGGACAGGCTGATCATGCCGATGAAGGCGGTAAACCCGAACGGGTTGCGGGTGAGCACCAGGCCCAGCGCCGCGCCCGGCAGCGCCAGCGGAATGGACGACATCACCACGAGCGGGTCGGAAATGGTCCTGAACTGGACGAGCATGACCAGGAAGATGGCCAGAAGGCTGATGGCGAGGGCCAGTGTCATCTGCGGGAAGGTCTCATCCCGGTTCATCTTCTCCCCCCCGTATTCGATCCGGTATCCCACCGGGAGCCGCAGCGCCTCAATCTCGGCCTGGGCCGCTTTCAGCAGGTCGGAGCCGTACCACCCCTGCTTCACGAATCCACGCACGGTGATGGTGCGGATGCCGTTCCGTCGCACGATGCGGCTGGTCTGCCACTCCGGTTCCAGGGTTGCTATGGATCGGAGCGGCACGCTGGCATGGGTGAGCTGGGAGGTCATGTAGGCGTTCCGCACATCGGAGAAGGATGCGCGGGATTCGCGGTCGAGCCGGAGCATAATGGTAACCGGCCGGTCTCCCTCCCAGAAGGTGCTCACCGGCGCCCCGTCGAATGCGCCCCTGAGCAGTCCGGAGACGGAGGAATTGGTGATGCCGAGCCGGTTGGCCAGCTCATTGTTGATATTCACGTCCAGCATGCACGAGTCGTTGAAAAAATCCTGGTGAACGTACAGGGAGAACGGCACTGAGGAGAGGATCTGCTCGACCCGCCCAGCCAGGCGCTTCAGCTCCGAGATGTCGTCTCCGGAGATGCGGACTTCCACAGGAGCCTCCATCTGCTGCCCCTGCTGCAGTTCCTTGACGATGATCAGCGCTTCCGGGGCCAGCCTCGGCAGTTCGTCGCGCAGTCCGGCCACCAGCCGCGTGGTCGCCTTCACGGATGTGGTGTTGACGATGAACTGGCCGTAGGCGGGATCCGGCTGCTGGGGGTTGACGTTGTAGTAGAAGCGGGGCGCGCTCTGACCGACAAACGTGGCGTAATGGACCACGTCGCTTGCTGCGGCGAGCCGTTTCTCGATCCTGCGCATCACCCCGTCGGTGCTCTCGATGCGGGAGCCCTGGGCCATCCATACATCGATGACGAACTGGTTGCGCTCGGCGGATGGGAAGAACTGCTCCCGCACGGTGGAAAAGAGGAGCGCGCCCGAGACGAAGGCGATGACGCCCACCGCCACGGCGAGGCGTTTTCGTGCCATGAACCAGACGATCAGGACCTTGTAGCCGTCCTGGAGCCTGTCCAGGACGCTGAATCCCTTTTCCCTCTTCCCTTCCCCCCCATTTCCGTGATCATGCAGCCCTTTTTTGATGAAAAACCTGCACAGTATGGGGGTGAGCATCACCGCCACCACGAATGAAACCGTCAACGCGATGGCAACGGTGAGGGGAAGCGCCATGACGAACTCCCCGACCGATCCGGTTATGATGAGGAGCGGCAGGAATGAGCAGACGATGGTCATGGTCGCGGTGAATACCGGAACGACCACATCGGTGGCCGAACGCCAGGCTGCTTCGAGCCGGGGAACCTTCCTGTCGAGAAGCTCCACGTAATTGTCCGCGATGACGATGGCGTCGTCCACCACAATCCCCAGCACCACTATCAAGGCGGCGATTGACACCTGGTGCAGGGCGATTCCCAAGGCGTTCATCACGCCCAGCGTGGCGCAGAGGGTTACCGGAATCGCCAGGGCTGCAACCACCGCGACGCG
The DNA here is from genome assembly GCA_012797715.1 of Geobacteraceae bacterium. Taxonomy (GTDB): domain Bacteria; phylum Desulfobacterota; class Desulfuromonadia; order Geobacterales; family Geobacteraceae; genus RPRC01. The sequence continues at coordinate 2,475 of JAAZOO010000105.1, forward strand.
GATCGGCAGGAGGAGCATCGTCACCAGGATTACCGCTCCGATTGCCAGCATGAACTCATGGCTCAGGCTGGTCATACGGCTTTTTACGACCCTGGGCTGGTCGGCCACCAGGTCGAGACGGATGTCCGGGGGGAGGATATTCTTCAGGCGCTCGAACACGCGGTCTATCTGCTCCCCCAGCTGGACAATGTTTCTCCCCTTCTGCATCTCCACGGACAGGAGAACGCTCGGCTCCCCATCATGGCGCACCAGGAAGGTGGGGTCCTGGTAGCGGCGTTCAACGTCGGCGAAGTCGCGGATATAGACCGGCTGCCCGGTGCGGGATACGTCCACCAGCACGTTGCGTATCTGGTCCTCGGTGGTGAAGAAGCCGGTCGTTCTCATGGGGACCTTCACGCTGTCCGCCTCGAACTTTCCGGACCCTTCGATGATGTTTCGCTGCCGCAGGGCCTGAACCACCCGGAGAGGCTCTCCAAAATACTGGGAAACCCGCGCGAGGGTGCTGGTAATCCATATCTCTTCGCTCTGGCCGCCATACGTGGCAATCTTCCCCACGTCGCGGACCGTGCGGAGCTCATCCTGGATGCGGTCCGTGTAGTCCCGCAGCTCCCGGTAGCCGTAGCGCTTCCCGTGCACCGCGATCAGCATGGCAACGGTATCGCCGAAGTCGGAGTTCACGATGGGGCCGCGCACCCCCTCGGGCAGTTCGGTTGCGCGGGTCTCGTTCAATTCGTTGCGGAGTTTGGCCCAGAACACGTCCGTGTTTTTCACGTACTCTTCCAGCTCCACGTTGATGACCACCATGCCGGGTCGGCTGGTGGAATAGGTCTTTCCCTTCCTGACTTCGGGAAACTTGAAGATATGTCTCTCAATGGTCTTGGTTACCTGCTTTTCCACCTGTTCGGACGTTGCGCCCGGATAGAGGGCGATGACCAGCCCGGTGCGGATCGTTATGGTGGGGTCTTCGGTGCGCGGCATGTGGAGGAAGGCGCGCACGCCGACGAGGACGAGCAGGGCCGTCAGGATAACCGTGACCGTGGGGTAGCGGAG
>JAAZOO010000106.1 GCA_012797715.1 Geobacteraceae bacterium
CGGGTCTGTCGGACCTGACGACGACAACAGGACAGCCGCTGCAAAGATGGACGGACTCGAAGCTGTATCAGAAGGTGCTTTCCCTCGTTCGGGAGGCCCGGATTGATGAAGCAGCTCTCGGGGCGCATCCGGTGCGGGCGGCGCTGGCGAAATATCATGAGTTGTTGGACAAGAAGCGTTATCTTGACTACAGCAGGATACTGTATGAAGCGGTAATGTCACTTGCCGGAAATGAAGACCTGCGAGGAAAAATCAGCGAGCGGGTAAAGTACCTGATCGTGGACGAGTACCAGGACGTAAACCCGCTCCAGGAGTGCCTGATCAAGCAACTGCACGAACTCGGGGCGCAGTTGTGCGTGGTGGGTGACGACGACCAGACGATTTATCAGTGGAACGGCAGTGACATCAACAACATCCTCACCTTCAAGGATAGGTATCCCGCTGTTCGCCAGATCTCGATGGCTGAGAACTTCCGGAGCAGCAAGGGAGTCGTAGAAACCGCCCGTGCTGTAGTTGAGCGAAACGTGGAGCGCCTTCCCAAACGGATGGAGAGCGAGGAGAAGCAGGATTTCGCCCGCGGCGACCTGCTATGCCTGCGGTTCGCTAGTCCTGGAGAAGAAGCACAGTGGATCGTTCAGAAGATGAGGGAGTTGTACGGGCTCCCCTTCACTGAGAAGGATGAAACCAGGGGCCTTTGCTGGTCTGATTGCGCGATCCTGCTCCGCAGCGTGAAAAATAGCGCCGGCCCGATCATTGACGCCCTCCGTGCGGCCAATATTCCATATGTCGTCAAGGGAATCAGCGGACTTTTCGATACCGCCGAGGCGCAGGCCGCCGTGGGAATCTTCTATTACCTGAACGACGAGATCGACAGCGGGGACCTGATCCGACTATGGGAGGCGGCGCGCCTGAACGTGTCGCGAGAACGGCTTGAAGCAGCGATAGCCCGCCTGGATGCCGGAAAGGCCGAGTGGCCCGACCAGCGGAGGAAGTCGAACTACGGCCTTCAGAAAACGTATCTTGCCTTTCTCGACGAACTTGACCTGCGTGAAGAGAATATTCCCGATGATGGCGGCGCGCATCTGGCGCGAGGTGAGCTAGTGTATTTCAACCTCGGCAAGTTCAGCCAGATCGTCACCGACTTCGAGCAGATACACTTTCACAGCGACCCATTCAGGCTGCACAAGGATTTTGCAGGCTTTCTCAGGCATCAGGCCCCCAGTTACTACCCGGAGGGATGGGAAGGGGCCGGATACGCCACTCCTAACGCGGTGCAGATCATGACGGTGCACCAGGCGAAGGGAATGGAGTTCCCTGTGGTGTTTGTTCCGAGCCTCCTGCGGAATCGATTTCCCGCAAAGAGGGTTGGCGGACGGCAATGGCACCATGTGATTCCCCGAGCGGCGATAATGGATTCGCATCGGCTTGACGGTACCGAAGAGGATGAACGCCGTCTTTTCTATGTCGCCCTCACCCGCAGCAGGAAGTATCTGTACTGCACGTGGGGACCGGACATGGCGAGTCGCGATTACAGGTATGAGTCGATTTTCGTCAGGGAGGTCACAACGCCGGGGCATGTCCTGACCCGTGACCCGAAGCATCTGCCGGCGGAAAGGATCGAGCCGGTTCAGAACCGGTCGGAGATGGACGTTGCACTTACCTTCAGTGAATTGAAGTACTTTTTCGACTGCCCGTACCAATTCAAACTGCGGTTCCTGTACGGGTTCAACCCGCCGGTGCGGGAGGAAATGGGTTTCGGGAAGTCGCTCCACGATGCCCTTGCGGAGATTCATGCACGGGCCATTGCCGGCGATTATGCCGATCAATCCGAAGTCCCGGAACTGGTGAACAGACACCTCCATCTTCCCTTTGCAAACCCCCGCCTCATGGAACAGATGGAAAGAAAGTCCAGGCACATCCTGGAAAAATACCTGAATGAAAATGCCGCTCTTTTCGACAAGATTCAGTACGCCGAGCAGACGATAGAGATCAAGCTGTCGGAAGGAGTCGTGGTCCAGGGCCGCATTGACCTGATCCGCCGGACCGACACCAACGAGGTCATCATTATCGATTTCAAATCTACCGACCGGGCGCAAGATGAGGACGTGACACGGC
>JAAZOO010000107.1 GCA_012797715.1 Geobacteraceae bacterium
CGCTTCTCAAGATACGCCTCAAGTGCTTTCTGGAGGGTTATCCCCTTGACTTTTTCCTGGCGTTTCATTACGTTCGGGTTTTCCCCGTTTTGCATCTCTACCATTTTGTTTGCTGCTGCTTTACGCGCTTGCTCTGGGGTGAATTCACCATGCCTGCCAATGGTGACTCTTACTTTGTTCCCCTTTACACGCTTCATTACGAAATAGGTTTTGCCGGTATGGCTTACACGAACGCCAAATCCTTTCAGTTCAGTGTCGAAATAGTCAATTTGATTACCTTTTTCCAGGGTGGGGAGTTTGTCAACGGCTGCCTTTGTAATCTTCATCGTGGCCATGATTGCTTGTTCTCCTCGATTTCCGTAGGTACCACATAGGTACCACAATAGCGGAAATAATTCAATGGCATCCTTGATTGCGCGCTTGTAACTACCTGTAATATATAGAAAAGAGTGGGCCGCCACCTTAGCTCAGATGGTAGAGCAATTGATTCGTAATCAATAGGTCGCCGGTTCGATTCCGGCAGGTGGCTCCAGTAAAATCAAGGCTTTGCGGCATATGTCGCAGGGCCGTTTCTTTTTTCCGGCGTTTCTGTCCAACTGCTCTCATCCCTTTCCCTGCCCGGTGCTCCATTGCCGCGATATATCCCTTCAGAGAAACCTGATTTACCCCGGCCGGTTTTCATCCGTTCCTGCGCTGGGGGACATTCCGCGCCATGTCTCTCCTTTCCTCCCAAGCGCTCCCTTTTCTAGAAAAATTTGATGCATATCAATGTGCCGCTTCCATTTTTCGGTATAGTTTTCCCATCACGCGGGAACAAGCATCGGGTACAGAACCCCGCCGACCAGGGAAGACGATACAAAGGAGGAAAAAAGAATGTTCTGTCATCAGTGTGAGCAGGCAGCGAAAGGAATCGGATGCGATGTGATGGGTGTGTGCGGAAAGAAGCCGGAAGTGGCGGCCTTGCAAGACAACCTGCTGTACGGACTGAAAGGGCTCGCCTTTTTCGCCGACAAGGCGCGGAATCTGGGAGCCAGGGACCGGGCCGTTGACGTCTTCCTGCTGGAAGGGCTCTTCGCCACGGTCACCAACGTGGACTTCGACCCGGCCCGCCTGGAAGCGACCATCAGGAAGTGCTTCGAAATGAAGGAGAAGGCGAAAGCCCTCTACGAGGACGCCTTTTCCAAGGCCAACGGCATCAAGGCCCGCCAGTTCCCGGAGGGACCGGCCGCCTGGGCGCCGGCAGCGGACCTGGTGAAGCAGGGCGAGCAGTACGGCATCCGCGCCCTCCATGAGAACGAGGACATCCGCTCCGCCATCGAGATACTGACCTACGGGCTCAAGGGGATGGCCGCCTACGCCGACCACTGCCAGATCCTGGGCAAGCACGACGAAGAGGTCTATGCCTTCTTCCACAAGGCCCTGGCAGCAACCGCCGATCCGGCCCTGGGGCTGATGGACTATGTCGGGCTCTCCATGGAGTGCGGCAAGGTGAACCTCAAGGTCATGGGCATGCTCAACGAAGGGCACGTGGAGCGCTTCGGCCATCCGGTCCCCACCCCTGTCCAGCTGGGCACCAGGGCGGGCAAGGCAATTCTCGTCTCCGGCCACGACCTGCTCATGCTGGAAGAGCTCCTCAAGCAGACCGAGGGGAAAGGGATCAACGTCTACACCCACGGCGAGATGCTCCCGGCCCACGGCTATCCGGGGCTCAAGAAGTACGCTCACCTGGCCGGCAACTTCGGGGGCGCATGGCAGGACCAGGCAAAGGAATTCCCGGGCTTCCCCGGCGCCATCATCTTCAACACCAACTGCATCCAGAGGCCGGCCGATTCCTACCTTGACCGGGTTTTCACCTGGGGCCTGGTGGCATGGCCCGGAGTGAAGCACATCGACGGCTGGGACTTCACCCCCGTCATCGAAAAGGCCCTCTCCCTCCCCGCATTCGAGGACAAACCGGACAAGGAGATCCTGGTGGGCTTCGGCCACAACGCGGTCCTGGGAGTGGCGGACACGGTCATCGAGGCGGTGAAGGGAGGCGCGGTGAGGCATTTCTTCCTCATCGGCGGCTGCGACGGCGCCAAACCGGGACGGAACTACTACACCGAATTCGCCGAAAAGGTCCCCAAGGACTGCGTCATCCTGACCCTGGCCTGCGGCAAGTACCGTTTCAACAAGCTGGACTTCGGCGACATCGGCGGCATCCCGCGGCTCCTTGACGTGGGCCAGTGCAACGACGCCTACTCGGCCATCCAGATCGCGGTGGCCCTGGCCGGGGCATTCAACTGCGGCGTCAACGACCTGCCCCTGTCGCTGGTGCTCTCCTGGTACGAGCAGAAGGCGGTGGTCATCCTCCTGACCCTGCTCCACCTGGGGATCAAGAACATCAAACTGGGACCGAGCCTCCCGGCATTCGTCTCCCCCAACGTCCTCAACTTCCTGGTGGAGAACTTCAACATCGCCCCCATCTCCACGCCGGAGGCAGACCTGAAGGCCATCCTCGGCTGAGACGGCAAGGCGGGAGCCATACCGGCTTCATCGCGCCCGGAGGCCGAAACCCGGTTTCCGGGCGCCCTTTTACCCGAATCAGAGGAGAGAACCATGCGGATAACGGAATTGAAGAGCGCCGAGAAGGTGCCCATCCCCATCGATGCCAGGAAGATGCTTGTACGGAAGGAGTGTGAACTCATCCACCTCTCCCTGCAGCCGGGCGAGGTGCTGGAAACCCATACCAACCCCTTCCCCGTGGCTTTTTACGTCCTTGCCGGACAAGGAGACCTGGTTGTCGGGGCGGAGACGCGGAGGGTCGGGGCGGACACGGTGATTGAGGTGCCGGCAGGGGAGGTGCGGGGATGGACGAACCCGGGTCCGGAGGTCCTGCGCGTTCTCGTACTCAAGCTGCTGTAGCTCCGGCCCTGGTCAGGCCGCTTTCCTCCGCACCCGGAAGCACAGGGACCGGCAGGCAGACCGGGAGTCTTTTCCCGTGTGGAGAGTTCTCACGGGTGATGGGTGCCACACGATGGGATCGGCGCTGCAGAGAGCATCTTCGGCAGGATCCGCTCGAAGGCGGCCACGCACGCCGGGTCCCAGTGGGCGCCCGCCCCATTCTTGAGGATGGCGAGAGCTTCGTCGGGGGTCCTCCCCTTCTGGTAGGGACGGTCCGTGGTCATGGCGTCATAGCCGTCGGCGACGGCGATAACCTTTGCCCCCAGGGGTATGTCCGGATCCGTCAGGTGCTTGGGGTAGCCGCGTCCGTCCGGACGCTCGTGATGGGCGCGGACATAGTCCAGTGCCGGACCGAGAAAATCCAGGTCCTTGAGGATGTCCGCTCCGGTGGTGGGGTGGCGGGTAATCTCCCGGATCACGTCTTCCGGGTTCTTCCCCTCGTGGGGGAGAAACAGCCGGTCGGAAAACCCTATTTTGCCGATGTCGTGGAGCCGCCCGGCAATCCGCACCCGTTCGATCTCCTCGTCAGGCAGTCCCAGCTCCTCGGCGATCAGGCCGGCGATGCGGCCGACCCGCTCTGCATGCCCCTCGGTATAGGTATCCCGGGCCGCAAGGGCGTTTGCCATGGCTGATACCGTTGCCACGGCGTTGCGGCGGATGGTCTCGTTCAGTTCCCGCAGTTCCTGGATCAGCATCTCGAGACGGTATTCGCGGGCCTCCACCTTGACCATCATCAGCCCCATGGCCTCGGCGATGGAGCGGACCGGTTCCGGAGCTTCCGGCCGGGTCAGATCCATGATGTCATTGGAATAGCGGCCCGCCGCTATCTCCTCGATAACCTCAAGAAGTCGTTCCAGCTCTCCCATGTCTCTCCCCGCGACCACTACGCCTGTCGCTGTCAGGCTTCCTTACAGGCGGAAGTGTTCTATCCGGCCCTCATCGAACTCATGAACTACGGAAAGGCGACTACCCCTTCCATTATGCGTCACCGCTATCGAACACTGCGATCCGGATGCGGCCTTCGTATACCGGAGCAGTATTCTGGCCGCCGTTTCCAGGAGGTCGGGACGGATGTCGCCGGTCACGACACACAGGGGGCTCCCCCCGTCCACCCAGCGCAGGGTCGCGTCACCGGGACGCGCCATGCTCTCCAGCGCCTTGTTTTCCGCCTCGTTGCGGCCGACGATCGCCTTGGTGCGGGCGCCGATCCGGAAATGACGGCCTGTCCGCAGAAGCGCGAAATCCAGCATGTTCAAAGTGTCGGCATGGTCGAAGATATCCCGTATCTTGGAAAGAAAGGATGGTTCCGTGAGGAGGCATCCCCCGGCCGGGATGGGATACCCCTCAATTCCCATCTCGGACGCCAGCCGCATCTGCTCCTTGCGCGAACGGCCGGAGACAGCGGGAAGTCTTTCCCTATCCACCCACCCCTCCTGTTCCGGCACGGTGGGCTCCAGAAATTTCGCGGACAGGGGGCGCAGCAGCAGCCCCTTGAGACCGCTTTCCCGCTCCACGAGGAGCATGGCTTCCTTGCGCTGGCTCAGAGGGCGCTGTCCCAGCACCTCGCCGGTGACGATGAAATCGGCGCCGCACTCTGCCATGTACTCAGCGGCTTTGCGAAGGAAAAAGATGCGGCAGTCGATGCAGGGGTTCATGCCGCTGCCGTAGCCGTGCCGCGGAGCCCTGATCATTTCCAGGAAGTCCACGCCCAGTTCGATGACCGTGATGGGCACGCCCAGTTCACCGGCGACGCGGACCGCTTCCGACGGGCATCCGGCTGTGGGGTTCTTGCACAGGAAGAAGGGGGAGGTGAAGTTGATCGCCTCCACGTCGATTCCCTGCTCCCGCATGAGCTTCACGGCAAGGATCGAATCGAGCCCCCCGGAAAAGAGGGCGAGGGCTTTTCTTTTTGTCATGGTTGTTTCCCGTTGCGCAGTCTGTAACAGCGGAGTATTGTGGGGAAGGCTACCACAGCGGGAGTCAGAAAGTAAAGGGGAGGAAACCTCCCGCCGTTCCCCGCAATTTTTTCTGCTATCAAGTTTTCATGCCATCGTCCGATACGAAAAAAGTACTTCCGTCCGGCAGCCCCGGGCGGTACGGATGCAACGGGAGGATTCCATGGAAAGTCTGGTGAAAAAGGGCGCTCTCGGCTCGGTTCTTTTCAACTCGCGGATCATTACCGAGGAAGACATCCGTGCCGCCCTGGAGGAGCAGAGCGTCTCGGGATGCCGTTTCGGAGAGGCCCTGGTCAAGCTGGGGATCGTCACCCAGGAAGATATCGACTGGGCCCTTTCCAACCAGTTGGACATCCCCTACGTCCGCCTCAGCGAAAAGACCATCGACAGGAGCGCCACGGCGCTGGTGCCGGCGGACCTGGCGCGCAGGTTCAATCTGATCCCCATCATCCGCACCGGCGACGAGCTGCATATCGCTCTGGCAGACCCCCTCGACCGGGACGCCGTGGAAGCGGTGGAAAAGGCCACCGGCTGCCGCGTCACCGTTTCCATGCCCATTATCCGGGAACTGCGGGAGATGCTGGACCTCTTCTACGGACCGGCGCGGAGCGACCCCTCCTTCGGCTTTGCCTCTTCTTCCTTCTCGTCCGGCATCATTGACAAGATCAACGAAGACACCAGCGGAGCGCGGCTACTGAAATACCTGTTCCTGTTCTTTCTCCAGAACGGCCTGTCATCGCTCTCCCTCCGCCCGGCCGGCGCCCAGGTGCGGGTCATGGCCGGGAAAGGGCGGGTTCACCGGGAGATCGGCGCATTTCCCATCACCTCCTTTCCCGACCTCCTTCTCCATATACGCAACCAGGCGGGCATCAACGGCTCACAGGGTATCGCCCTCCAGGGGCGCATGGAGTTCCATTACAAGGGGAGCGACGTAGCCCTTTCCGCGTTCCTGCTGAAGGTCACGGACGGCGAGTACGTAACTTTCACCCTGCACCGGGAGGAGCCGTTCCCCGGATCGCTGGAGGAGATGGGGCTCAGCCCCTCGAAACGGGACGCGCTCCTTTCGCTGACCACGGCGGAAAGCGGGATGATCCTGTTCGCGGGGGGCAAACGCGAAGACCGGCTCCGTTTCCTGAATCTGTTCCTGGACGAGTGCGAAAAGGCGGGGAGAACCATCCTGCTTCTGGGACACGGCATCGGAAGCGGCCGCGCCGCCTCACCCCGCGTCCCCCTGGCGGAGGGCTCTCCGGAAGAGGTGGAACAGGTGATGGGCGCCCTTCTCAACCACGACCCCGACCTGATTGCCCTGGCGGACGCCACCCCGGCCAGGACCTTTCTCGCCGCAGGGAGGCTCGCGCTGCGGCGGCGTCTCATTGTTGCGGGAATCGACCGCGACACACTCGGGTCAACACTGGACTACCTGCTGCAGGCGCGCCGGGAGAATCGATCCGTCGGCGCCCAGGTGCGGGGGATCGCGGCAATCACCGCGGTGAGGACACTCTGCCCTTCCTGCCGGAAAGGCTTCCCGGCCTCTCCCCTCGATGCCGGCCTTCCGGAGGCGGAAACCCTCTACCGTTCCCCGGGGTGCGCCGATTGCGGCTATTCCGGGTTCGGGGGGATTCAGTACCTGGCGGACGTCGTCCCCTTTGACGATACCCTCCGGGAGGCTTTCGCCGGCTCCGGGGTGACGTCCGATATTCTGCGGAGCCTCGCCATGCGGGGCTACCGGAGCATCACCGGAGAGCTGGACGACCTGCTCCTGGCCGGCGGGATCTCGCCGGAAGAATATTTCGCCGTTACGGCACGATAAAGTACGGAGACGATACATGGCACGAATCGACGCGCTTTTCAGAATGATGCAGGAACAGGGAGCGTCCGACCTCCATCTCACCACCGGTTCGCCCCCCATCTTCCGCCTGCACGGGGACATGGTGCGCCTCAACTTCAAGTCCCTGTCCCACGAGGAACTGAAGGTCATCCTCTACGAGATTCTGAGCGAAAAGCAGCGGGCTGACTTCGAGGCGCGGCACGACCTGGATTTCGCCTATTCCATGCCCGGATTCGCCCGCTTCCGCGGCAACATGTTCCTGCAGCACAAGGGAATCGGAGCGGTGTTCCGCATCATCCCCGGCAAGATACTGACAGCCGACGACCTGGGCCTCCCGGAAGGGGTGCGCAGGATGACCTTGCTGAAAAAGGGCCTGGTCCTGGTCACCGGCCCGACGGGATCGGGAAAATCCACCACCCTGGCCGCCATGATAGACCTCATCAATTCAACCCGGAAGGAGCACATCCTGACTCTGGAAGACCCCCTGGAGTTCATCCACGAGAGCAAGGAGTCTCTCCTGAACCAGCGGCAGATCGGCGAGCATTCCGACAGCTTCTCCGCGGCGCTCCGGGCCGCCCTGCGCGAAGACCCGGACGTGATCCTGGTGGGGGAGATGCGGGACCTGGAGACCATCAGCCTGGCCATGACCGCGGCCGAGACCGGCCACCTGGTGTTCGGCACCCTCCACACCAATTCCGCTGCCAAGACCATCGACCGCATCATCGACGCCTTTCCCCGCGACGGCCAGGAGCAGATCCGCACCATGCTCTCCGAATCCCTCAAGGGGGTCGTCTGCCAGCAGCTCCTGAAGGTGGCCGAGGGGAAGGGGCGGGTGGCCGCCATGGAGATCATGGTGGGGACCCCGGCCATCGCCAATCTCATCCGGGAAGGGAAGACCTTCCAGATACCCTCCATCATCCAGACCGCCCGCAAGGACGGCATGCAGCTCATGGACCAGCACATCCTCGACCTCCTGAAGACGAAGCGCATCACCCCGGAAGAGGCCTACCGCTGCGCCCAGGAGAAGAAACAGTTCGAGCAGTACCTCCCCGCCCGGGATGCCTCGATGGGATAGAATGGGCCATGTCCGGAGCCGTTCCATGGAAGAATTGAATCTCACCGCTGCATTCCGTCGCTTGTGCCCCCTTGCGGGGCATGCGGCCCGGCGCAGAGGGGCGCTCCCCTGCCCGCGCCTCCAGGGGGCGTTCCTGTTCGCCCTCGCCCTTCTCCTCCTTCCGTCTCCCAGCGCGGTCCAAGCCAATTCCCGGCATGCCGGAGAATACCAGGTCAAGGCGGCTTTCATCCTCAATTTCACCAATTTCATCGACTGGCCGGATTCCTCCCTGTCTTCAGACGCCTTCATCATCGGAATCCTGGGGCGCGACCCCTTTGGAGGCGCCATCGATTCCCTGAACGGGAAAACCGCCAAGGGGAGGAAAGTGGTGATCAGGCGCTACGATGACCCTGGGGAGGCGCGGGAGGCAGACATCCTCTTCATCAGCGATTCGGAGAAACGGGCGCTCCCCCGCATCCTGAAGGCCCTCCGCAACCGGCCGGTCCTGACGGTCGGGGACAGCCAGGGATTCGCCCGCTCCGGCGTCATGATCGGTATGCTCCTGCACGGTACGCGGGTCGGCTTCGAAATCAACAATCGAGCCGCTCATCAGGCAGGAATCCGCATCAGCTCCCGCTTGTTGCGGCTTGCCGGGGAGGTGATCGAGCCGTGACGAACCGATATTTCTCCATCTATCACCATAAGAGCCTCAGGACCGTTCCGCCCCCCGCGCTTTTTTTCGCGGGCAGACTGGCGGCGATCGTGCTTCTTGCACTCCTTGCCCTGCCCCTCTCCGGGGCACGTGCCGAAGAAGGCTCCTCCGACAGCCCTCCGCCCGCGGACCTGACCACCCTCACCATCGAGCAGTTGATGGAGCTCGAGGTGGAGACGGTATCCGGCGCATCGCGATATGAGCAGCCGGTGACCGAGGCCCCGGCCTCGGTCACCATCGTCACGGCCGAAGAGATACAGATGTACGGCTACCGGACCCTGGCCGACATACTGCAGAGCGTTCCCGGCTTCTCGGTGACCAATGACCGCAACTACCGGTACGTCGGGATACGCGGACTGGGAATCCCCGGGGACTACGGAACCCGGTTCCTTCTCCTGGTGGACGGGGTATGGCAGAACGACACCGTCTACCAGTCCGGGTATATCGGATACGAGTTTCTCGTGGACGTCGACCTGATCGAGCGGGTCGAGATTATCCGGGGGCCCGGCCACACCCTGTACGGCGCCAATGCCATGATGGGGGTAATCAACGTCATCACCCGGCGGGGCAGGGATATGGACGGCGTTGAGGTGTCGGGCGCCACAGGGAGCTTCGACACCCACAAGGGGCGTCTGAGCTACGGGAAGAAGTTCGCAGCAGGCCCGGAGATGCTCCTTTCCGGGACCTTCCTGCACAGCCGGGGGGAGGATCTCTACTTTGCGGAATTCGATTCCCCCCTCACCAACTCCGGGTGGGCCAGGGGATGCGACCGGGAGAGGGCCGGCAGCGCGTTCCTGAAGGTGGCCTACCGGGACCTGACCCTGGAGGGGGGGTACGTGAAACGGGACAAGTCCCTCCCCACCGCGCCCTGGGGGACCGTGTTCAACAATTCCGGCACCGAGTCCAAGGACAGCAGTCTGTTTCTCGACCTGAAATACCGGCGAACCTTCGAGAACGGGCTGGATGTGATGGGGAGGTTCTCCTGGAACCAGTACACCTATGACGGTTTCTACGTCTACGACCGGGCCGCGGCTGGGGAAAGGCCGCTTCTGGCCGCCAACATCGACAGGGTACGCAATTCCTGGATACTGGGTGAGGTGCAGCTGACCAGGGAGGTGACGGAGAGCCACAAGATCATCGGGGGCGTGGAGTTCCGGGACGCCCTGCGCATGGTGCAGCAGAATTATGATGCGCACATCTATCTGGATGATCGGAGGACCACCTGGAACGTGGGGCTCTACCTCCAGGACGAGTACCGTATCTCCGATACCCTGATCCTGAACGCCGGAATCCGCTACGACCATTTCGCTACGTTCGGCGACACCGTAAATCCCCGCGTTGCCCTGATCTATTCTCCGTTCGCCTCGACGAACGTCAAGGCTCTCTTCAGCACCGGGTTCCGTCCGCCGAGCGGATACGAGCTTTACTACACCGACACTTCCACCCAGAAAGAGAATCCCGGACTCAGGGAGGAACAGAGCACGAGCTGGGAGCTGATCCTGGAGCAGTACCTGGGCAAACGCTACCGCTGCACTGTCAGCGGCTACTATACCAGGGTGAAGGACCTCATAGCCCAGACGGTCGATCCGGCCGACGGCATGCTGGTCTTCAGAAACAGGGACACGGTCGAACTGAAGGGTGTGGAACTGGAAGTGGCGGGGAAATGGGACACCGGCATACAGGGACGGATCAGCTACGCCTTCCAGGACGGCAGGGACTCGTCCGCGGACGAACAGCTCCCCAACTCGGCCCGCCACCTGGCGAAACTGAACGTGCTGTTTCCCCTGGTGCGGGACAGGGTGTTTCTCGCTCTGGAAGAGCAGTACACGGGGAGAAAAAGGACTCTCACGGGGGCAAAAACCCGCGACTTTTTCATCACGAACCTGACCCTCGTCACCCGCAACCTGGTGAAGAATCTCGAACTGTCGGGAAGCGTGTACAACCTTTTCAACACCGGGTGTTCCGTTCCCGTGGGGGGAGAATTCATCCAGGACAGCATTCGGCAGGAGGGGAGGATGTTCCGGATACAGGCGACCTGGAGGTTCTAGCGCTCCGGGACGAGGTGCGGCCACATGCTATCCATGCATAGACTGATGCGGTCTCTGACCATAAAGAACAAGATCATGGCGATTACGCTGCTGACAAGCGTATCGGCGGTGCTGTCCGTCTCCCTTGCGCTCCTGGCCAACGAGGTCGTCACCGCCCGCGTCGGGGTGCGGCAGCAGCTGGGTATCCTCGCGGACATCATCGCCAGGAACAGCGCCGCCGCCGTTGCCTTCACCGACCGGGACGCGGCGCGGGAAATCCTGGCGGGTCTGAGCGCCAAGCCGCATATTCTGGGAGGATTCATTGTCACGGATGACGATCGCCTTTTCGCCGCATACCTTCACCCGAGGATGATCGCCAGGCACCGGCAGATACACCCCGACGAGCGGTCCCGTCCAAAGAACGATCTGTTCGGAATTCTCTTCCATGCATCCATGGACACGGACCAGGGGGCGATGGCGGCTGACTCCCGCCTTCGAGACCTGATGGCGAGACTGCGCCGGGACCCCGACGCGCCCGAGGGGGGCGGGGGGTACCTCATCGCCATCCGGCCGATCCGGGTCGAAACGGGACCCCTGGGGACCGTTATCATCCTCTCCGACATCTCGGAATTATGGGCGCCTCTCAGAGGTCTGCTCCTGATACTCCCCCTGGCGTTGACCGGAGCCTTCCTCCTGGCATTCCTCATGTCCCGCAGGCTCCAAGCGGTCATTTCGGGCCCGATCCTGCATCTTGCGGACGTGGTGAAGCGCGTCACCCGGGACCATGACTACTCGCTCCGGGCGAAGAGCGAGAACGACGACGAGACGGGAACCCTGATTGCCGGGTTCAACGAGATGCTGGAGCGTATCCGAGGACGGGATGACCAGCTGGAGCGCGCCAGGGAACATCTTGAGGAGATGGTGGCAATCCGAACGGAGGAGTTGAGCGAAGCCAACGACTCACTGCGGCGGACGGTGGAGGAGGTGTGCAGGGCGCGGGAGGAGGCGGAAGCGGCAAACATGGCCAAATCACAGTTCCTGGCCAACATGAGCCACGAGATCCGCACCCCCATGAACGGCGTGCTCGGCATGACCGAACTCCTCCTTGCCGGCAACCTTTCCGAGAAGCAGCGGAAATACGCGGAAACGGTTTACCTGTCCGCGGAATCGCTCCTGAGGGTCATCAACGATATCCTGGATTTCTCCAAGATCGAGGCGGGCCGGCTCGAACTGGAGAGCGTCTCCTTCAACATCCGGGAGATCATCTCCCAGACCGTCGAGCTTTTCCGGACAAAGACGCGGAGAAAGGGTGTCGTCCTGTCCGTAGCCGTGGGCGCCCATGTGCCGGAATGGGTGATCGGCGACCCGACCCGGCTGCGCCAGGTGCTGCTCAATCTGGTGGGAAATGCCGTCAAGTTTACCGAGCGGGGAGAGGTATCCGTATCCGCCTCCAGCGTGGAGGAAGGAGACGGCCGCTTTCTCATCTGCTTCGAGGTCCGGGACACGGGTATCGGAATCCCCCCCGAATCCCTGGATTCCATCTTTACCTGCTTCACCCAGGCGGACGGTGCCACGAACCGGAAATACGGCGGCACGGGCCTGGGCCTCTCCATCGTCAAGCAGCTGGTGGAGATGATGGAAGGAGGCGTCAGCGTCGAAAGCACACCCGGCCTGGGTTCCGTGTTCCGCTTCACCGTCCGCCTGGGGAAGGGAATCGAACCGGAAGCGGCGCCCGCCCCGCAGGACACGCCCCCCCTTCCGGATTCCTCCGCGGATTCCCCCGGCCCCTCCGGGCCGCTCGCGCAGGCGTGCGCCACGGCACGCCATGTTCTGGTGGCGGAGGACAACCCTGTCAACCAGGAGGTGTGCAGGGCCATTCTGGAATGCCTTGGATACCGGGCGGATATCGCCGCGAACGGTCGCGAGGCGGTGGATGCCGTCCAGCGGACGACCTACGACCTGGTTTTCATGGACTGCCAGATGCCGGAGATGGACGGCATCGAAGCAACGCGTATTATCAGAAAACGGGAAGAGGAGTCGGGTGCCCGCACGACGATTGTCGCCCTCACCGCCCACGCCATGGAAGGGTATCGGGACTACTGCGTCACGCAGGGAATGGATGATTACCTTGCCAAACCCTTCACCATGGATTCCCTGCGGGAGGTTCTGGAACGCTGGCTCCCTGCCGACCGCTCCCGCGACCGGGCACTGCCATGCCCGCCTCGAACAAATGGTTGACAACCCCCTCTTTCCTGACGGAAAATCCAACGATTTACACCTCACCTGTCCGGTCCCCCCGGGGACGCAATCCGACACTTGGAACGAAGGAGGCTTTTCTCCGTGCAGATACGTTTCGGCACTGACGGCTGGCGCGGGGTCATCGCCCGCGAATTCACCTTTGACAACCTTTCTCTGGTGGCCCAGGCCACCATGGATTACTTCGTCGATCAGGGGCTTGCGCACAAGGGGCTGATCATCGGCCATGATCGGCGCTTCCTTTCCCGCCGCTTCGCCGAAAGGGTCGCCGAGGTGGCGTCCGGCAACGGCATCCGGGTTCTCCTGACCGACCGCTACGCCCCCACTCCGGCGGTCTCCTGGGCGGTCCGGGAGCGGGGGGCTGGGGGAGGCGTCATGATCACCGCCAGCCACAATCCACCCGAATACAACGGGTTCAAGATCAAGGAATACTACGGCGGGTCGGCGCGGCCCGCGACCACCAGGGTAGTGGAAGAGATTGTGGCCCGCAATCAGGCCGACGGGCGCGAAGTCCGCGCCCTTCCCCTGGCGGAGGCCCGGGACCGGGGGCTGGTGGAGCTGTTCGACGCCGGAGCAGCCTATCTGCGCCAACTGGAGCGCTACGTGGACCTGCCCTTGATCCGGCGCGCCGGGATCCCGGTGGTCGTCGACCCCATGAACGGGGCTGGGTCAGGGTTCTTTCCGGAACTCTTGCCGGGAACCGCCGAGATCCATGCGGAGGAAAACCCGGGATTCCACGGCCGGCCGCCGGAGCCGACGCCCGAGCACCTGGCCGAGCTCTCCTCGCTTGTGAGGGGCGGTGCCTATCGGGTAGGTCTCGCCCTCGATGGGGACGCGGACCGGATCGGGGCGGTGGACGAGACCGGAGAGTTCTTTTCATCCCACATGATCTTCACGGTAATCCTGCGCCACCTCATCGAACGGCGCGGCATGCGGGGCGGCGTGGCCAAGACCGTCTCCACCACCCGCATGGTGGACCTCCTGTGCGAGAGGAACGGCCTGGAGCTGTTCGAGACCCCCATCGGCTTCAAGCACATCTGCGAGCTGATGCTGGACCACGACATCCTGATGGGTGGCGAGGAGTCGGGCGGCCTGGGGGTCAAGGGGCACATCCCGGAGCGGGACGGCATGCTGCTGGGGCTCCTGCTGCTGGAGGCCGTGGCCATGTCCGGGAAGGGGCTTCGTCGGCTCCTGGACGAAACC
>JAAZOO010000007.1 GCA_012797715.1 Geobacteraceae bacterium
ACGGAAACGCTCTCCGCTTTCGCGCCCGACGCCGTGGTCATTTCCATCCGCAATATCGATAACGTCACGTATCCCGGCTTCCGTTCCTACCTCGACGGGGTCAAGGGAGTGGTGGACCTGTGCCGGGGCAGGGCGCCGGTGATTCTGGGCGGTTCGGGGTTTTCCCTCATGCCGCGGGAGCTGCTGGAGCATCTGGGCGGAGACTACGGTGTGGCGGGGGAGGGTGAAGAAGTCCTGCCGCGCCTTCTGGAGTGCATCCGCCGGGGGGAATCCCCCGCCCCCATTCCGGGGGTACTGGTGAGGGGGTGTGAGTCCTTCCTTCCGCCGCTTCCGGTGGAGGCCATCGCAGCGCCGGAACGGGAGCTGTTCCAGGTGGAGCGCTACAACCGGCAGGGGGGGATGGCGAACATCCAGGCGAAAAGGGGCTGCCCCTTTTCCTGCATCTACTGCACCTACCCTATCCTGGAGGGAACCCGGATACGAACGCGGCCGGTGGAGGATATCATCTCCGAGATACGGGAGCTGGTGGAAAGGTACGGGACGGAGTACCTCTACTTCGTGGACGACATCTTCAACTATCCCATGGAGTTCGCCGATTGCCTCTGCCGGGCGCTCATCAGGGCCGGGCTCCCCGTACGCTGGTCTGCCTTCGTCAATCCCGGGTTCGTCACCTCCGAACTGGTGCGCGTCATGGTGGGGGCGGGGTGCGATGCCTTCGAGTTCGGCAGTGACTCCGGTTCGGCCCCCATGCTCCGCAACCTGGGAAAATCGTTCACTGTGGACGATATCCGGAGGGCATCCTCCCTGTGCCGGGAATCCGGGGCCGACTTCGCCCACTACATCCTGTTCGGCGGACCGGGGGAGACGAAAGAAACGGTCCTGGAGAGCTTCTCTCTCATGGACCAGGTCGAGCCCACCGCGGTGATCGGCATGACCGGGATCCGCATCTATCCCGGAACCGCCCTCCATCGCCGGGCCGTGGAAGAGGGGGTCCTTACCCCGGAGACCTCCCTCCTGGAGCCGGTCTTTTACCTCTCTCCCCACGTACGGGATATCCTGTGCGATCTGGTGACGGAAGAGGCCATGAAGCGCAGGAACTGGGTGGTGCCGGGGCTGGAAATCAACATGAGCGAAGCCATGATGGGCGCTCTCCGCAATTTCCCCGTACAGGGACCCCTCTGGAAGCTCATGAAACGTCTCGGCAGGAGCCGGGTGCGGCCCCTTGCCGGCTCCGGCGGGGGGGAGCTCCCCCCGAAGCGGTGACGGACGGTCCCGCGCTGGCAATCAACTGATTCGGCGGTACACTTCAGGGTACGCCATCGAGAAATATCCCGTGTCCCGGAGAAGAGCCCATGCGTGTCTTTCTTGCAGGAGGAACCGGATTCGTCGGCAGCCACCTTCGGTGCGCCCTGCGTGAGGAGGGGCACGAAGTACGCCTCCTCACCCACCGGAGGACGGTCTGCCGGGAGCCGGACATCCATGAGGTGGAAGGGGACGTGACGCTCCCGGAAACCTATGCCGGCGCCCTGGCGGGATGCGACGCCGTGATCAACCTGGTGGGTATCATCCGCGAGTTCCCGGCCCGGGGCATTCTCTTCGATCGTCTCCACGGCGAGGCGACGCGCTGCCTGGTGATGGCGGCGCGGAAGGCTGGCGTGCGGCGCTTTCTACAGATGTCGGCCCTGGGCACCCGCCCGAACGCCGTGTCCCGCTACCACCGAAGCAAGTACCGGGCCGAGGAGGAGGTGCGGAGCTCGGGGCTTGACTGGACCATCTTCCGCCCCTCCGTCATCTTCGGACCCAAGGACGATTTCATCAATCGTCTCGCCGGTTTCGTGCGGAAGCTTCCCGTCGTTCCGGTCATCGGCAGCGGTTCCGGCCGGATCCAGCCCATCGACGGTGGCGACGTGGCCCGCTGTTTCACCATGTCCCTGGCCATGCCGGAAACGATGGGCGCCACCTATGAACTGTGCGGCCCGGATCCCGTCACCTTTCTGGAACTCATTACCCTCATCGCCCGAGTCCTGGGAAAGGGGCATGTCCGGACGGTGAAGATACCCCTTCCCCTGATGGAAGCGGTGACGCCATTTCTGGAACGCTTTTCCTTTTTCCCCGTCACCAGCGATCAGATCCGCATGCTTCAGGAAGACAGCGTCTGCGACGGGGCCTGGCGGCATACGTTCCGCTTCGACCCGGTGGGGCTGGAGGAGGGGATTCGCGTCTACCTGGGAAATCCCGCGCATACATGACCCCCCATTGGGCGGATACGGGCGTTCCCCGATTCCCGTGACCCTCGAACAGTATTCGGCCCCGGAGTTTTCAGCCTAAAGCCGGCAGTTGGAGGTATCCGCAGAGAGCGACTCTGTCGTATTTCGTTGCTGCTCTTAGCGAAATGGAGCGGCCACAGCCGATACTGTCCGAACCCGAAGGGTAAGTGTATCGGCTGTAGTGAAATGAGCTTAGAGCAGCAGAAAGACGGCAATCGGAGAGAACGAAGGATACCTCCAACTGCCGAATCTAGATTCAGAGAAAATTCCAACACGATATGGTCTTCTCGGTCCGGCAAAGCGGGCGATCCCCCCTGGGGTGGTTCCGCCGGTATTTCCCCGGGATCTCTGAGACCCGTGCTGCGTACCGCCGTTTTTGGGTTCAAACCACCGTGATGCAAGGAGAGAAGCGATGTCCCAATGGTATCTGAGCTACAACGGAAGGCAGGAAGGCCCGTATGATCTTTTCCAGGCCCGGGAGCGGGTCAAGGCCGGTCCCGGAGGCTATGCCTGGCGTGAAGGGTATGCGGACTGGGTCCCCATTTCCCACGTAGCCGAACTGACGGAAACAGAGGTGGGCATTCCCGCACCGCCCCAGGCACGGCGGGGATTCGACGAAATCGACTTCACGATCATGGGTTCCGAGATGCAGTTTGTGGAGATCGAGTTGGACCCGGGCGAAAGCGTGGTTGCCGAGGCGGGCGCCATGATGTACAAGGACGCCTCCATCAGGATGGACGCCATTTTCGGCGACGGCTCAACCCAGGGCGGGAGTTTCACGGACAAGCTGTTCAGCGCGGGCAAGCGCCTGCTCACGGGCGAAAGCCTGTTCATGACCCTGTTCACCCACGCCGGGCAGGGAAAGGCGCGCGCCGCCTTTGCCGCACCCTATCCGGGCAACATCATTCCTGTGACCCTCGCCAATCTGGGGGGGACCCTCATCTGCCAGAAAGACTGCTTCCTGTGCGCAGCCAAGGGCGTATCCATCGGCATCTTTTTCCAGCGCAGGATACTGACGGGGCTGTTCGGCGGGGAAGGGTTCATCATGGAAAAGCTGGACGGAGACGGCCTGGCGTTTCTCCATGCGGGCGGCACCGTGATCGAGCGGCAACTGAAGCCGGGTGAGGTTCTGCACGTTGACACGGGGTGCCTGGTGGCCATGGAGCCCTCCATCGACTTCGACATCCAGCAGGCGGGCAACATCAAGACCGCCATGTTCGGGGGCGAGGGGCTGTTCTTCGCCCGCCTGGAAGGGCCCGGCAGGGTGTGGCTCCAGTCCCTCCCCTTCTCGCGCCTGGCCGGCCGCATGCTCCAGGCCTCTCCCCAGCGCAGGGGCGGCAAGGACGACGGGTCCCTACTGGGGTCCCTGGGGTCTCTCATGGGCGGGGATCGCTAGGATGAAACGGCAAAGGCCCGCGTATGCGGGCCTTCCCTTGGCGCCTGTCGGGAGAATCCGTGACGGAGGGGCACGGCCCAGGGCCGGGGTGCCCCTTCCGGCTTCCGCGCTGCCCGTCACTCCCTTTCACCCCGGATTGGGGAATTAACCTAGATTCGGCAGTTGGAGGTATCCGCAGAGAGCGACTCTGTCGTATTTCGTTGCTGCTCTTAGCGAAATGGAGCGGCCACAGCCGATACTGTCCGAACCCGAAGGGTGAGTGTATCGGCTGTAGTGAAATGAGCGTAGAGCAGCACA
>JAAZOO010000108.1 GCA_012797715.1 Geobacteraceae bacterium
AGCACAGGAAAAGAAAAAGGCAAGTACTATTTCCGGGGCGGTTCCGGTGCTCTTAGACCGCATTTCCGCCCCGTCCGGGGAGGTTTCTCGTCGCGTCCGGAACGGTGGCTCCGTACGGCTGCCGTGCTCGTTCCGAATTGTGCTTTGGATGATATCCCTGATACCCAAAGGAGACGGAAAGATGCCTGCTCCGCGGTTGCAATTCGTCCGGTTTTACACTATGATTCCCGTCGTGCTGGACGTGAAGATTGAACTTCGGAGGGCGCTAATGGGGCTTCTTGACGGGAAAAAAGCTGTAATCTTCGGTATTGCAAATGAAAAGAGTATCGCTTGGGCGATCGCGCAGGCATTCAGGAAAGAGGGTGCGGAGCTGGCATTCACCTATGCCAGCGAAGCGGTTGCAAAGAGGATTTTTCCGCTGGCTGAGAGCATCGGAGTAACCCGGATTTATCCGTGTGACGTGACAAAGGATGAGGATATAAGAAACGTCTTCTCTGAGATCGGCAAGGTCTGGGACGGCGTCGATATCCTGATCCACTCCATCGCATTTGCAAACAGGGAGGAATTGAAAGGTTCCTTCCTCAATACATCGCGGGCAGGTTTCGCGCTTGCCATGGATGTCAGTGCATACTCCCTCATCGCACTGGTCAGGGAGGCACATCCCTTGATGAAGGGGAGGGGAGGAAGTGTCCTCGCCATGACGTACTACGCATCGGAGAAGGTTTTCCCCAATTATAATGTGATGGGCGTGGCAAAGGCCGCCCTGGAAGCGAATGTCCGCTACCTGGCAGAGGCCGTGGGACCGGACGGCATCCGCGTGAACGCCATCTCCGCCGGGCCACTGAAGACGCTTGCCGCTTCCGGAGTCGGCGGCTTCCACCAGATTGCCGCCCATGTGGAGGCAAAGACGCCGCTTCGCAGCAATATCGAACAGCAGGATGTGGCAAATGCGGCGCTTTTCCTGTGCAGCGATCTGTCCCGCAGGATAACCGGAGGGGTCCATTTCGTGGACAGCGGTTACAACATCATGGGAATGTAATCACCCGCGAGTATCTGCAACGCCCGGCGCCGGCCGTCCCGTTCGCGGCCGGCATGCCAGGAGGCGAGGAAAGGAGACCCCGATACGACAGATCCACGGTAATCTGACCGGCCTGAAGGCGAGCCAATTGAGCGCACTGGAGAAGCTCTATCGCCGCAGGGTCCCTCCCGGCGAAGTGGTGACACGGGAACTTGCCGCGCGAATGGGACAGCTTTCCCAAGAGATCGGGCGACAGGTCGGCGTGCTGATCAATCGGATCGGTCTCGTTGAATACGTTCTTGTGGGAGATGAAAAAGGGCTCTATATCCCTGAACTCTCCGACTACCCTCTTGGCAGGAAACGTTTGCGGGGCCTGCGCCTCTGTCATACCCACCTGAAGGGAGAGCCCCTTACCGAAGATGATCTGACCGATCTGGCCCTCCTGCGCCTCGACCTGATGGCGGCTCTCCTTCTCTCTCCCGGAAAACAATCCTTCTCCATTCAGGTTGCCTTCCTGGAGACCTCCTCCCACGGGTCCGTCCCGTATCGGGCAGACCCGCCTGTTCCCTTCGACCGGTTCAGGATGGATGCCGCACAGTTCATCTCATCCCTGGAAACGTCCCTGGAGAAATCGGTTCCGGAGTCTCGGGAAGTGCGGGGCGCGGAAGAGCGGGCCATCCTGGTCTCGGTCTCACGACGTCCCCGTCCCGAGGCGGAGGACTCCCTGGACGAGCTGCGGGAGCTTGCCCGAACCGCAGGGATCCAGGTTCTCGATTCCTTCATCCAGATCCGCCGCGATATAAGTCCACGCTTCCTCATGGGAGAGGGAAAGATGCGTGACGTGATCATCCGGGCGCTGCAACTGGGCGCAACCATGCTTCTGTTCGATCAGGAGCTCTCCCCTGCGCAGGTTCGATCCATTTCGGAAATGACCGAACTGAAGGTCATCGATCGCAGTCAGTTGATTCTGGATATTTTTGCCCGCCGCGCCGTGAGCCTGGACGGGAAGGTTCAGGTGGAGCTGGCTCAGCTCAAGTATATCCTTCCCCGCCTTACGGGACGCGGCGTTCAGATGTCCCGCCTCATGGGGGGAATCGGCGGCCGCGGCCCCGGTGAAACGAAACTGGAGATGGACAGACGCCGGATTCGGGACCGGATCTCCCGGTTGGAGCGGGAGCTGGAGGAGCTTTCCCGAGGGCGCTATCAGCGGCGGCGGAAACGGGTGAAGGCGGGGATACCCATCGTTTCCATTGTCGGCTACACCAATGCGGGAAAATCGACGCTGCTCAACACCCTTACCAAGAGCTCCGTGTTCACGGAGGACCTCCTGTTCGCGACCCTTGATACCGCCACGCGCAGACTTCGCTTTCCCCGGGAGCGAGAAGTGATCGTAACCGACACCGTCGGCTTTATCCGCTCCCTGCCCGCGTCACTCATGGGTGCCTTCAAGGCAACCCTGGAAGAGCTGCAGGACGCAGACCTTCTGATTCATCTCGTTGACTGGTCCAGTCCTCGATTCGAAGAGCAGATACGGCAGGTTGAGGAAATTCTCGAAGAACTCGGACTGTCCGAAAAGCCCCGACTGCTCGTTTTCAACAAAAAGGACCTGCTTCCGGAGATGAAAAAGAAGAATCCCGTCGGCTTTCTCAAGGCGCGCCAGGCGGTTCGATCCTACGGCGCCATTACCATTTCCGCCCATGACGCGGCAAGTCTTGACGTTCTGCTCGAAGAGATGGAAGGACGATTCTGGCCTGACGAAACAGTCTGATGTTTCCGAGGAAATTCCTTTCGAACTGCCATCCGCTCCCGGACTCCCGTTACCCTGTGCCCCCCTTTTGCGTTGACAGTACCATCTTTCTTTTCTATACTTTCGCAGCCGTGAAGGCTTCCCCGTCTCCAGGAATCACTAATGTGAGAAAGGGTAACGCTATGATTCAATTATTTTGTGCAGCTGCACTCCTCGCATATTCCTGCATGCCTGCGTCTGCCCGGGCAGCTGATTCCGGTGCGGAAGACGCCCCGTGGATGCAGGTGGCATCATTCGCATCGGAGAATTCGGCGGCTCGCTCGAAGGGAGTCCGGAGAAGCGGCGAAAGCAGTGCGCCGGTGGATGAAAAGAGCCTTTCACGGGCCCTCGAGCTGCCGGTCATGGATACCTTCGCCTCCAGTGAGCCGTCGGACGGCTTTGATGAGTTCGAGCTGCGGATTCCCGATTATGACCTGCCGGAATCTGATATCCCGCTCACCGTCAACAGCAAGGTGGAGTATTTCATCAACTTTTTCCAGACGAACGGCAGAAGTTGGTTTTCAAAGTGGCTTTCCCGCTCGGAGCGTTATATTCCCATGATGAAGGAAGTCCTCAAGAAGGAAGGGCTCCCCGAAGATCTGGTGTATCTTGCAATGATAGAGAGCGGTTTTTCGACCCATGCCCATTCCCGGGCGAGCGCGGTCGGGCCCTGGCAGTTCATTGCCGGAACCGGGAAAAGGTATTCCCTCCGCATCGACCCGTGGATAGACGAGCGGCGCGATCCCCTGAAATCCACCGTCGCAGCCGCCATGTATCTGAAGGAACTGTACAGCCTTTTCAATAAGGACTGGTATCTTGCGGCTGCGGGATACAATGCGGGCGAGAACAAGATTCTGCGTGCCATCAGCATGTACGAAAGCCGGGACTTCTGGGAGCTTTCCCGCGGCGCGTACCTGAAGCGGGAGACCAAGGATTATGTGCCGAAGCTTCTGGCAGCCGCGATTATCGCAAAGGAACCGGCAAAGTACGGTTTCGCGGATGTGGCGTATCTTCCTCCCATCGAGTTCGACACGGTCACTATCCCCAGCCGCACCGACCTGGAAGTGGTAGCCAAGGCCATCGATGTCCCCTATGAGACAATCCGGGAACTGAATCCCGAACTCAAGCGCTGGTGCACCCCTCCCGACTATCCCGACTACAGCCTGAAGATACCGAAGGGGAAAAAGGCCGTTTTCCTCAGTGAGTACGCAAAAATACCCGAAAACGAGAGGTATGCGGAACGCGCGCTTTCCTTCCGCTACAGAGCCGTCAAGGGGGACACCCTGGAATCCATTGCCCGGCGGTTCGGTGTCCGGGCAGAGGAGATAGCGTCTCTCAATAACCTGAGGAATGCTCGAAAACTGAAGGGAAAGGTGTTGAGGGTCGTGGTCGGACCAGAAGCGCGAAAGGCTGATACGGCCTTGGCACCCGAGAAGGCGGCGCCCGAGAAAGTGGATGCCGTTGCACGGAAAGCAGAACCGGAAAAGAAGTCCCCCCCCCGGGAGGTGGCGCATTACTATACGGTTCGTCGGGGTGACACGTTGAACTCCGTGGCACGGCGTTTCAATGTCTCCACCAGAATCATCGCCGCCTGGAACAACATCAAGGGAAAGATGACTCTGAAGCCGGGAAAACGAATCATTGTCGCCAAGTACGTTGAAAAGGGCGGGAAGATGACCCCCCTGGAAAAAGAGAATGGATAACCATGCCCTGGTGACCGCGGGCAGGGAAAGGACTGGATCGGATGTATAATTGCTTGATTGCTTTCGGCACGGCCACTATTGTGTTTGCCGTGCTTTTTTTCGCAGCGGATGTTTCCTGGTGGGTGTCCCTCGCTCCCGCCTTGCTTGTCTTTGCCGTCACGTACCTGCTCCTGGTGCGTATGGTAATGAAAAAGGTGAACGGCATTATGGAAGCGGCCGGAAAAGACTTGCAGGGCCAGCGTGTTGAAAAGGCGATCCGGACGCTGAAGGAAGCACTCCGGTACGGACCGTGGCAGTTCTCTGTCACCGGCCAGATCAACTCGCAGATTGGGATGATTTACTACATGAAACGAGACTTTTCCAATGCCTTTCCCTATCTGGAGAAGGGATTCCCCAAGAACTGGATTTCCATGGGAATGCTTGCCGTCAGTTACATGAAACGCAACAAGAAGGATTCCATGTCCAACACGTTTGAAAAGGCGGTCCAGTGGAGTCCGAAGGAATCTCTTCTGTGGAACCTGTACGCATACTGCGTCAATGAAGGCGGCGATACGGAGAAGGCGAAACAGGTGCTGGAGAGAGGACGGAAAAAGCTGCCCGGTGATGAGCGAATCGCCGCCAATCTGGAATCCCTGAAAGAGGGGAAGAGGATGAAGATGAAGAGTTTCGGCGATATGTGGCTCCAGTTCCACCTGGAGCGGCAGAGCGTGATTTTGAAACAGCAGGCGGCTGCCCTGGGAGGGTCGGCTCGTAAAAAGATTATCCGGAAATAGACCGGAAAAGAGCGAGGGGCCATGCGGCCCCTTTTTTCTGAAAACGAGACAGGTAGGGCGGGCCTGGTTCCTTACCCCTGTTTCTTGACCAATACGGCGACTCCTCCTTGGGGAGGGTCGATATCAAAAAATCGTATCAGAGAAACAATCTTCCCTTCGTCAAGATACTCCCCTGCGCCCAGAAGCAACAACCCTGTTCCGCTGCGCACCTGGCGGGCGATTTTCATACCCGGGCGAAGGTGCCTCGGCAGTATTTCCACCTCAACCGTGTCCCCATCACCCGCCTGCCCCCCGTATCTCCCGCAAACCGGCTCTTCAAAAAGGGGAAAGAGTTCCGGATCAAAGCGGCTTCCGAGAGATGCCCGCACGGTGTCCAGGGCTTTCCCGATAGAGTCGTTTCCAGGTGTTTCCGATATCATCCGGTCTAGTGCGTCTGCAATGGCGATAATGCGCGCCCCGAGAGGGATGGCGGTTCCCGCCAGGCGGTCAGGGAACCCGCTGCCGTCAAAATTCTCATGGTGGTGGCGAATGAGAATGCCGGCGGGCCGCAAAGCCTCAATGGAGTCAACGGCCGCCTGTCCGCGAACGGAGTGGCTGCGGTATTCGTGGATTTCCGCTTCCGTCATTCTCGTCACATCGCCGTGCAGCAGGGTATCCGAAACTCCGATTGTGCCGATGTCGTGAAGCAGTGCGGCGACACGGATTTCTTCCCTTTCCTCGTCGGAAAGACCTCTTGATCGGGCAACGGAGACCGACACGGATGCCACATTCCCGCAGTGGTTCCTCGCGTACCTGTCATGGAGCTCGAGCAGGTTTGAAAACGCCGAGATGGTATCCCGATACGTGCGCCGCAGTTTTTCATTCAATTCATGGAGTTCCGTTATCTTTCCGCGAATGGAAGCGGTTTGCTCCATGACACGGCTTTTCAGTCCGGCGTTCCATTCCCTCAATTCTTCATTCTGTTTCCTGACCAGCTCCGACAGCTTCCGGTTTTCCCTTTCCAGCCGGTAGCTGCGCACCGCTTCCCGCAGGGAAAGAAGCAGTTCCCGGTCGTCCCACGGTTTGCTGATATAGCGGTGCGCCCCTCCCTTGTTGATGGCTTCGATGGTTGCGGTGATATCCGCATACCCGGTCAGGAGTATTCTCGCCGCATCCGGCGCCAATCCTCTGGCCTGCTGGAGAAAATCCACTCCCGACAGTCCCGGCATGCGCTGGTCGGACACGATAAGCGCGATTTCTTCCGTAGTGCGAAGGACATCAAGACCCTCCTCGCCGGAGTGGGCCAGCAGGACCTCGAAGTCCTCATCGGAGACAAGGCGCCGAAGAGCCTTCAATATATTCTCTTCGTCATCAACGAACAGGACCCGTGCAGTGTCATTCATGGCGTGCCTCCTCCACAATGGGGATACGTACGGTAAAGGTCGTGCCTTTTCCCGGTTCGCTCTCCACGCGGATATCTCCGTGATGATTCTTTATAATATCATTGGTGATGCTGAGACCGAGACCGGTGCCCTTCCCAACCTCCTTGGTGGTGAAGAACGGGTCGAAAATGCGGTTCATCACCGATTCCGGAATTCCGCATCCGGTGTCGGATACGGAAGCGTAGATGGACTGCTCATCGTTCCAGGTTCTGATTCTAATTTCGCCCGCGCCCTCGATTGCCTGGGAAGCATTGACGAGCAGGTTCATGAACACCTGATTCATCTGCTGCGGATAACACCTCGTCGGGGGGATGTCGCCGAGGTCCTTTATCAATTTCACCCGGTACTTCAACTCGTTCCAGACGATATTGACGGTACTCTCAATGCACTCGTTGATGTTCGCGGACTTGCATGACGCTTCATCGACACGGGAAAAGCTTTTGAGATTCCGCACGATGGTGCTCACCCGGTCGGCTCCCTCCAGG
>JAAZOO010000008.1 GCA_012797715.1 Geobacteraceae bacterium
CCTGTTCAGCTCCTCCCTGATGGCTGGGTTGTTTTCATGGAGCAGCCCGTCCCGGAAGACCCGGATGGCCTCCCGCTTCCGGCCGTCCAGGAGCAGCACCCTGCCCAGGTTCAGGTAGTGGATCGAACTCCCCGGCTCCTCCCCAATGGCCGACCGGCACAGGGAAACGGCACGGTGGAATTCCTTCCGCTCCTTTGCAAGACAGAACGCGAGACAGGACATGATTTCCGGAGTGCCATCCAGTTTCGACGCCTCCTCGAAACAGTCCAGCGCCACGTGCGTCCGTCCCGCCTTGAGAGCGTTCATCCCCTCGTTGACCAAGTCTGCAGCGTTTTTGTGTGACA
Organism: Geobacteraceae bacterium; assembly: GCA_012797715.1. Classification (GTDB taxonomy): domain Bacteria; phylum Desulfobacterota; class Desulfuromonadia; order Geobacterales; family Geobacteraceae; genus RPRC01. The sequence continues at coordinate 345 of JAAZOO010000008.1, forward strand.
TTTTTCTCTCTCTGTACTGTGGGTGGATATCCTTTTAATGAACTTTTCGGCAACGGCATGCGGAACCTTGAGGAGAAATTCCTCCGCCGGCGATCTTCACCCCCCGAACCCCGGGAGGGTCTTTCTCCGTTTCCGGAGACCGGCGAAAAACGAACTGAGGAGCGTAGAGCACTCCTCTTCCCGGATTCCCGTCGCAAGCTCAACGCGATGGTTGAGACGGGGGTCGGCGGACAGGTCGTACAAAGAGCCGGCCGCTCCCCCCTTCGGATCGCGGCAGCCGAACACCACCCGTTCCAGCCGGGCGAGAAGGATGGCGCCCATGCACATGGGGCACGGCTCCAGGGTAACGTACAGCGTGGCGCCGAGAATGCGCCAGTTCCCGGCTTTCCGGGCCGCCGCCCGGATGGCCCGCATCTCGGCGTGGGAGGTCGGGTCCCGGCTCCCCTCTCGCAGATTGTAGCCTCGCCCCAGGACAGAACCGTCCCGCACGATGATCGCCCCGATGGGAACCTCACCCCGTGCCTCCGCCTTCCGCGCCTCACGGAGCGCCAACCCCATCCAGTAGAAATCATCCTTCGGCTGCTTCATCGGTCCTTCCCATCTCGCTTTCTGGAACACCGGCATCTCGAGCAGGACAACGGCCCTCTTTTTTATATCGGCAAACTCACCGGCAAGTCAATATATGCATTATTTTGTTGGACTTTGGTACTGGGAGCATTTTATGGAAATACTTGATATTTCAGCCCCGCTGACCGACGGCCTTCCGACGTATCCGGGAGATCCGGAATTCCTCATGGAACCGGTCCTCCAGCTGGAAAAGGGGGACGGAGCCGCCGTTTCCCGCATTACCATGGGAGACCATGCAGGAACCCACCTGGACGCTCCGGGGCATCACCTTCCGGGCGGGGCCACCCTGGACACCGTCCCCCTTTCCCTCCTCATGGGAAGGGTTCTTGTGGCGGACCTGCGCGGCGCACCTGAAATCGGGGTCCGAGAACTCCAGAGCCTCCCGCTCGCGGGGGAGGAACGCCTTCTGCTGAAGACGGACAACTCCCTTCTCTGGAAACGTCGCGGATTCCAGGCCGGATACGTGGGTCTGAGCGCGGAAGGGGCCGACTTCCTGACACGAACGGGAATCCGGCTGGTGGGCATCGACTATCTGTCCATCGAGAAATTCGGCGGCGACGGCAGCGTCCACCGGACCCTCCTGAAAAACGGCGTCATTATTCTGGAAGGGCTCGACCTATCCTTCGCTTCAGCCGGCGTATACGATCTTGTCTGCCTTCCCCTGCGGATACCCGGAGGAAACGGCGGGCCGGCAAGGGCGGTTTTGAGACAGGCGACCCGGGACGAAAAGAAGGGTTAAAGGGAGCGAAAGGGAAAAGCAGACAGGTTCCGGATTTCCTGCTCCTCATTCCTCGTCCCCCCTTTCCCATTCCTGCCTCTCTTGGTTTCCTATTCCTTGTTCGCTGCTATAATGGAGACAGGAAGGCGCCATTACAGGCACGGAAAGGAGGACGATCATGGCACGGCTATCCCACAAGACGGGTGTTGAGGAGAAAGGTCAGAGGACGGCCCGCAGCACAGACGTGTACCTTCCGAAAGAGGGGAAGGAAGTATCCTGGTGCAAGAAGTGCGGCATAATCTACCGTCAGAAGCGCTGGTTCATGGACCCCACGGAGCTGGAACAGGTAAAGGCGGACCCGGCAGCCGGCACGCTGGTCTGTCCTGCTTGCCAGCGGATGCGGGACAACGTTCCCGGCGGGGTAGTCACCTTTTCCGGGGACTACCTGAAGAAACACGAAGAAGAGGTACTGGAGCTCATCAAGAACATCGAAGCAAAATCCCGCGCCAAGAACCCCCTGGGACGGATAATGGAGATCCGGCAGGAGGGGAGCGAGCTCACCGTTTCCACCACGGAGGACAAGCTGGCCCAGAAGCTGGGTCGCGATATTTTCCGGTCCCACAAGGGGGATCTCCACTTCAAGTGGAGCGAGGGGGAGAACTTCGTGCGGGTTGAGTGGAAGAGAGACTGAGGTAGAATAGTTCATGAAGAACGGAAGGAGCGGCCCGGGGCCGCTCCTTCCGTTTGAGCCGACCGTGAAAGGAATCGGCCAGGAGAGGGGAGCGGCAGGAAACCAGGTGCCGCGGGTCGCGTCCCCTGCCATCCCCCTGTTCGAGGAGGCGGGTTCCGCTACAAGGGAACCCGGGCATGTCCGGAATATCTCCGGGCACAACCAGGCGGAGAACGAGATGAACCCCTGCGAGTCCAACTATCGGGCAATATTCGACGGAACGAACGATGCCATCTTCGTCCTCGATCCGGAAAGCGGTTCCATTGTCGATGTGAACCGGAAGATGTGCGAGATGTACGGCTGCAGCCGGGATCAGGCACTCCGGCTCGAGGTGGAGGATTTCAGCTCCGGCCGCGCACCCTACACCCAGGGCTTCGCCTTGGATTACATCCGCAAGGCGGCGGTGGGGGAAAGCCAGCTTTTCGAATGGCAGGCGAAAACCATGGAGGGACACCTCTTCTGGGTGGAGGTGAACATCAAGAAGGTCCTGCTCGGCGGAAACGTCCGGGCGCTTGCGTCCGTGCGCGACATAACGGAGCGCAAGCTGGCGGAAGAGGCCCAGCGGGAGAGCGAGGAGCGCTTCCGCCGCATCTTCGAGCAGCATGATGACTCCGCCCTGATCGTGTGCCCGGAGACTCTCATGATCATCGACGTCAATCCGACCCTGGTAAGGCAGTACGGCTTTTCGCCGAAAAAGCTTTTCCGCAACGGCCCGGGGCTCTTTCTCCGAAAGCCGGAACTGGAGAGAGTACGCGAGGCCCTGGCGGGGGTCGTGGACACCGGATCGGTTCATATCGAGCCGCTGACGACCTTCAGCAGGCGCAACGACAGGATCATCACCTCCTTCAAGGCGAAACGCATCAGGGCGCGGGGCGTGTCGTACGCCTACTGCACCTTCCGCGACATAACGGAGCGCCTGAGGATCCGGGAAGAAACCAAAAGAATGCAGGCAAAGCTCCTCCAGACCAACAAGATGGCCGCTCTGGGCACCCTTTCCTCGGGTATCGCCCACGAGATCAATAACCCCTGCAACTTCATCCTCTCCAACGCCCGCATGCTCCATGACGTATGGAAGGACTGTTCCCCGCTTCTCGACGAATACGCCCGGGAACAGGGCGAATTCAGCATCGGCGGATTCCATTTCTCCGAAGCCCGCGACACGGTGCCCAAGCTCATCGAGGGGATCATCGAGGGGGCGCACCGCATCAGGGATATCCTGGCAGGCCTTCGGGAGTATGCTCGGGAAGAAAAGACCCGGCCGCTCCAGAAGGTGGATGTCAACGCCGTTGTCACGAAATCCTTCGCCATGCTGCAAAACCATATCAGGGAGCATACCGAACACTTCCACTGCTCCCTGGCGACGGACCCTCCCCTTGTCAGGGGAAGCTTCCAGCAGCTGGAGCAGGTGGTCATCAACCTGGCAATGAACGCCCTGCAGTCCCTCCCCAGCAGGAACTGCGGGGTCTATATCTCCGTGTTCCGGGATCGGCCGGCCGGCAACGTGGTGATAAAGGTGCGGGATCAGGGATCCGGAATGCCGCCGGAAGTGGTGAAACGGATTTTCGACCCGTTCTTCACCACCAGACTCGACAGCGGGGGGACCGGTCTCGGTCTCTCCATCTGCTACTCCATCATCAAGGAGCACCGGGGAACCATAGAAGTGGAGTCCGAGCCGGGAACGGGAACGAACGTCTACGTGCGGATTCCCCCTTACAGCTGTGGAGAGGACCCCCCCCATGAAGATCGACGTGAATGCGACCCCCCCTTCCGTCCTTTTGGTTGACGATGAGGAACAGATCCTCTTTTCCGCCGCCGCTCTCCTTCGCCGCAACTCCTTCCGGAACGTGGCGGCCGTTTCCGACAGCCGCGAGGTACTTCCCCTCCTCGGCCGGGAGAATGTGGGCGTAATCGTCCTGGACCTGTTCATGCCCCACCTTTCAGGCACGGATCTCCTGGTCGACCTGTGCCGGGATTTTCCCCAGATCCCGGTGATTGTCATGACTGCGGCCCACGACCTGGAGACGGCCGTTGACTGCATGAAAAAGGGCGCCTTCGATTACCTGCTGAAGCCGGTTGAGAATGCCCGTTTCATCTCCAGCGTCACCAAGGCCCTGGAGTTCTTCACCCTGAAAAACCGGATGGCCCTCCTGGAACAGCACCTGTTTACCGGACGGCTCGACCATCCGGACGCCTTCTCATCCATCGTAGGGGCAAGCCGCAAGATGCTGGCGGTCTTCCAGTACTGCGAAGTGATCGCCGCCTCCCGGCAGCCGGTGCTGGTTACCGGTGAAACCGGGACCGGAAAGGAGCTCATCGCCCGGGC
>JAAZOO010000109.1 GCA_012797715.1 Geobacteraceae bacterium
GGAACGACCTCTTCATTGTCTCCATCCGGGACAAGGACCCTCGGCTTGCCACCAACTACGTGAACACGCTCGTCAGGCGCTACCTGGAAGAAAACGTATCCGCCAAAAGGGAGGAATCGTACGGCGCCAACCGGTTCCTCGCCGAGCAGCTCGCCCTGTTCAAGGAAAAGCTCAACAAGGCCGATGAACAGGTCATCACGTTCCGCCAGAAGCAGGGTGTGGCGGTGGCCATGGACGAAGAAGGCATCGTGAAGGAGATTAAAGTATTCAAGGCCCAGATGGATGAGGCGCGCATGCGCAGAAATGAGCTGGCAAGCACCCTGAGTACCGTCCGTGCGCAGATGAAGAGCGTCCAGCCCACCGTTTCCATCCTGAGCACCAAGGGAGGCGGGGGGAGCGTCCAGGCCCTGGAAAACAGGATAAAGATGCTCCTGGTCAGCTATACGGAAAACTACCCGGAAATTGTGAAGCTGCGCGCCGAGATCGAGGCCATCAAGAAGCAGAAGCAGTCCCCTGCAGCAGGCGGATTTACATCCGAAGAAATGACCACCGTGAATCCCGTGTATCAGCAACTGGAACAGGCAGCCCTGCAGACCGAGGCGGAGATCCATGCCCTCAATGCCAAGATCGGGCAACTGGGCGGCCTGATAGCCGAGCGGGAGAAGGAGCTGCGGGATGTGCCTGCGAACAAGAAGCGTCTCGCCGATCTGGAGCAGGAAAGGACCACCTACAAGAACATGTATGCCGAGCTGCAGGCCCGCGCCGGCGTGTCCGAGGTCTCCAAGCAGATGGAGGTGGAGGACAAGTCAGCGTCGTTCCGCATCGTCGACCCGGCCGTTGTTCCGGTGAAACCGGTGAGCCCCGACCGGGTGAAACTTATCCTCGCCGGGATTTTCCTCGGTATCGTGGGTGGTTTCGGCGGCGTGCTCCTGCGGGAGGCTCTCGATTCATCCATAAAGGACCTGCATACGCTGAAGGGACTGGGTGTCACCATCCTGGCCGTGATCCCGAAGATGTCCAATGCGGCGGAGGAACTGGAGATACGGAAACGGGACAGAAAGGTATTTCTTGCAGCAGGTTGTTACTTCATGGTCATCTGCCTGTTACTTGTGCATGAAATCCTCAAGCTGACCTATGTCGATCACATTTTTTCATTCCTGCAGCTCTGAACGGGAAGCGGGCCCCGGATGCCCGTATACGGAAACAAAGCCAGAAAGGATCGCGTCCTATGAGCAGAATCGAAAAAGCCCTCGAAAAAGCCGTGCAGATGCGGCAGGAGAGAGCTCCGGAAAGAGCGCCGGAGAAAAGGGAGCCTGACGCCCCTGTCCCGAAGATCTTCCCCGCGGACCAGCATCCCGAAATAACGAGTCCGTACCTGATTACCGTCCAGGAGCCGGACTCCCCGGTTTCCGAAGAATACAGGAAGCTCAAGTCTCTCCTCGTCAGGATGACCCGGGACAAGTTCCTGAACACCATCATGGTGACGAGCACCTGCAAGGGGGAAGGGAAAACCATAACCGCCCTGAACCTGGCCATCACCCTTGCCCAGGAATACGACCATACGGTGCTGCTGGTGGATGCGGACCTCCGCGCGCCGTCCATCACCAAGTACCTGGGCATCAAGAATGAGGCGGGGCTTTCCGACTGCCTCACCAACGGCCGTGATATCGGGAGCGCCCTGGTGAAGACCGGCATCGGCAAGCTGGTGGTCTTCCCTGCGGGAGCAACGGTGGAGAACCCCGTGGAACTGCTGTCTTCCAGCCGCATGAAGCAGCTCATGGAGGAACTGAAGAACAGGTACCGTGACCGCTACATCATCTTCGACACCCCGCCCGTCCTTCAATTCGCAGAGGCTCACGCCATCGGTTCCAGTGTCGACGGTGTGGTGTTCGTGGTCGGCGAGGGGCAGGCGCCCATGACCGACGTGAAGGAAGCGTTCCGCATGCTGAAGGATTGTGAAATGCTCGGCGTGGTCTTCAATAACGTGGCGTCGGCGCGCTTCACCGAAGGGTACAACTACCGGTACAGCTACAAGTATTACAAGAAAAGCTCCTACGGCGACTGATTCCCTGCAGGAAGCAGGATGCCGCCTGAGCGGGGGGTGCTGCCGCTCAGGAGAAAGGGTGAGGAAACATGAGCGTTTCGAAGGGGTGGGCGATTCTTGCCGTGGTGACGGTTTTTCTCGGAATGTGCCGCGAGGCAGGGGCCGGGTTCAGCTTCAGGCCCGGTATCGCCGTCAGGGAGGAGTACAACGACAATATTTTCCTGACATCCACGGACAAGAAAAGTGATTTCATCACCACGGTGAATCCCACCATCAACCTGTCGTACACGGGAGATACCATGAACGCATACCTGGATTACGGGTTCAGGTATCTTCTGTACGCCGGGAATACCGAGGACGACAAAATTTACAACAATGTGAATTTCCAGTCTACCCTGCGTCCTGTGAGAGACTACGTCTTCATCGCCGTATCCGATTTCTTTTCCCGTGTTCCCATCGACGAACGGCGTCAGGTGGGGTATGAGAACAACCTGGCGAACCTCACCAACTCCAACTCCTTTTCGGTAAATCCCTATGTGGTGTACCCCATCACTCCCACCCTCAGGGTGACCGGCGGGTACACGTATCAGAACATCTGGTACGAAAGCAAGGAGGGGAATGACAGCCAGGACCATACCGCCGCTTTCTCCATTGCAAAGGAGCTCACCTCCCGGATATCCCTCTCCCTCCTCTACCAGTATCTCTTCCATCGGCCGATCCGGGAGGCGGACACCTATGATCGGCAGAATGCCGGAGTTTCCTTCACGTACGGCATAACGGAGAAGATTCGCATCGACGGATCGGCCGGATGGGTGGACTTTGATTACAAGAACATGGAAAACCGCAACTTCACCGCAATCAACTGGGATGCTTCAGCGCGCTACCAGCTCTCGCCGGCAACATCGCTGCGGGCAGGGTATTCCAGAAACTACAACGATACATACAGCCAGACCGGGCTGCCGCAAGGGAGCGCCCCGTCTCCCACCCAGGGGATACTCTATCCGGGAGAAAGCTTTGTCATCATCGACGGCCAGGCGATTCCCGCATCCGCTGTGCTCCTGGATTCCATCAATGGCGGACTCTACCGGAGCGACTCCCTATCAGCGGCATTCGCCTATACCGGGAAGATCCCCTTCACGGTCACCGGGTTTCGGAATATCAACAAATACATGAACATCAGCAAGGAGAACAGATCCACAGGGGTGAACCTGACGGCCAGCATACCGCTCACCTCCAGCTTTTCGGCCAGCCTGAGCGCACTGTACAGCCGCAACAAATATCTTCCCGAGAATGAGAAGGTGAACCGCTACGGGGAGCGGGTGGCGCTCGAGTATGCGCTGAAGATTGCCACCCTGACAATCGGCTACGCCTTCAACCGGGATGATTCGAATATGGATCTGTCGGATTATACCAACAGTATCGTTTGGATCGGGGCACGCTTCCTGTTCTGAGGAAAATTCAACCATGTATGAAAAATTTTTCGATCTGGAGAGAAAGCCTTTCGAACTGGTTCCGAATCCGGAGTTCCTGTTCCTGAGCAAATCCCATAAAAAGGCGATCATCTACCTTGACTACGGGCTCAGGGAGCACGCAGGTTTTATCCTCGTCACCGGCGAGGTGGGTTCCGGGAAAACCACGATAGTCCGCAACCTCCTCAGGAACCTGGACGACAGGGTAACCCTTTCCAAGGTCTTCAATACCAAGGTCACGTCCGAACAGCTCATCGCCATGGTGAATGACGATTTCGGCCTGGATACCGCCCACAAGGACAAGATCACCCTGTTGCGGGAGCTGACCGACTTTCTCATCGATCAGCATGCCGCGGGGCGCTGGCCGACCCTGATCATCGACGAAGCGCAGAACCTCTCCTCCGAACTGCTTGAAGAAGTCAGAATGCTGTCCAATCTGGAAACCGACACCAGCAAGCTGCTGCAGATAATCCTGGTCGGCCAGCCCGAACTGAGAAAAACCCTGGCCCTGCCGGAATTGAGACAGCTCAGGCAGCGCATCAGCATCAGCTGCCATCTCTTGCCCCTGTCGCGACAGGAGACCGAAGACTATATCTTCCACCGGCTCGAGATTGCCGGCAACCGGGACGCCGTCACCTTCGACGACGGAAGCATCGACATCATCTACAGCTTCAGCAGGGGGATACCGAGGCTGGTGAACATCATCTGCGACTTCCTCATGCTCTCCGCCTTCGCGGAAGAGACAAAGCGGATGACACGGGAACTGGTGCAGGAAGTAATCGGGGAGATGGAAATTGAGAACGCCTACTGGAACGATGCGACCCCGGAGGGCTCATTCCCCGGCAACAGGACATTCCTGTTCGACATCAACGAAAGAGTGTCCCGCCTGGAAGAGTTCGTCGCCCATACCGGCATCACGGAAAAAGAGAAGATTACCCTCCACGACAGCGTAGCGGGCATGGAAAAGAACGTCTCCAGCTTCATGGCAAAGTCCCAGGCCGACTTGGCCGTGCTTGACGCCCAGATCAAGGATGCGCTGCGGGAATTCGACGAGCTGAAGATGAATCTCTGGGTTACCAGCGCACGTTCCTCGATGGATGCCTCAAGACCGGAGCCCGAAAAGAAACGTCTCTGGGGAAGGCTCTTCGGCTGATCCCTCGATTGCGGGAAGTGAAAACGTTCAAATGCGTTGCAGCGGAGGAGTGCACGTCATGTGCACTACGTTCATGCGTGGTGAAGAGCTATGAAAAGGGGGCCTGAAAATGCGCACGGAAACGGGAAACTGGTATGCCCTCCATGTCAAGCCTCGCCATGAGTTCGCCACCAACGGCGAGTTGACCCGCAAGGGAATCGCCACCTGTCTGCCTGCCGTCACAAGGCTCAGGCAGTGGAAGGACCGGAAAAAGCTGATCGATTTTCCCCTCTTCCCCGGGTACCTTTTTGTCTGCGTCGAACCATGTCATGAAGAGTTCAATCGCGTACTCCGGACTCCCGGCGCCCTGACCCTCCTTTCCACGGTTCCGGGCACGCCGACACCCGTTCCCTCCCACGAGATTCATTCGCTCAAGCTCCTGGTGGAAAAAGCGGGAGACATCGATGTATACCCACACCTGACACCGGGGACCAGGGTCCGGGTCCGGAGGGGTATCTTCGCGGGGGCGGAGGGTGTCCTGGTGAAAAAGGAAAGCCACGTGCTGTTTGTCGTGAGTATCAACATCCTGAGCCGGAGTGTCGGGGTGAAGATGTACGCCGACGACCTGGAAGCGGCCTGAAATGCCATAGGGCTACGTCCGTGCGTCGAAAAAAATTGCCGTGATCCTTGTCGGTTACAAACACGCCTGTAACCGAGGGGGCGGAGCCGTATCTGAAGCCGGTGCCCGTGCCAAGGGAAACATCCATGCCTCCCCACTTCAAAATCCTTTTCATCACCCAGGACGACCCCTTCTACGTCAGGCTGTTCTTCGAGGAGTTCCTGGCAGCCTATGACGCCCGGGAGGAAATCGCGGGGGTGGCCCTGGCCGCGGCCATGGGCAAGAAAAGCCTCCGCTCCCTGGCCCGGCAGATGCTGGACTTCTACGGACCGTGGGATTTCCTGCGGGTCGGCGCGCGCTATGCCGCGCATCGGCTCAGGGACACGCTGGCCGGTGTGACGGGGTTCGGGAATGCCCGCGGTATCGCGGGGCTCTGCCGGAGTCACGGTATTCCCGTGCTGCGGGAAAGCAGGGTCAACTCTCCGGAATTCCTGGAAAGGGTCGCGGCCATGGCCCCGGACCTGATCATCTCCGTGGCGGCTCCGGTGGTCTTCAAAAAAGAGCTCCTCTTTTCGGCGCGGTACGGGTGCATCAACATCCACCACGGCATGCTCCCCCGCTACCGGGGGATGCTCCCCAACTTCTGGCAGATGTACCATGGCGAGAAACGGGCCGGCATTACGGTCCATGAAATGAGCGAAAAACTGGATGACGGCAGGATCATCCTTCAGGAAGAAGTGGAGATAGGAGACAATGAGACGCTGGACGCCCTGATCCGGAGGACCAAGCGGCTGGGCGCACGGGTGATGATCCGGGCAATCGGGCTCATCAAATCAGGGCAGGTTTCCTATCTCCCCAACCGCGCGGACCAGGGCTCGTACTTCACGTTTCCGTCGAGGAGGGACGTGCTGGAATTCCGGCGCAGGGGGAGGAGGATACTGTGAGCCGGGGCATATTCGGCATCGTCGACTTTTCCTCTCCCGTGGACGACCGCGACGCTGCGGCCATGGGCGCCTTTCTCCACCGGGATACCGGCAGGGGGGAAAGCATTTCCATTGGAAGCGGCGCACACTATTTTCTCGCCATGAAGCGGCCGGCGGCGGAGGTTCCCGAACAGCAGCGCCAGGTGGCCGAGGAGCGGAAATCAGGGACTCTCTGCGTCATCAACGGGGAGATACACAATTGCCCGGAGCTGCGGAACGAGCTGGGAGACGAGGCTCCCCCCTCCGCAGGCGACCTGGACCTGGCGCTCCTCCTCTACCTGCGCCATGGCCGGGATTTCGCGAAAAAGCTCAACGGCCTCTTTTCCCTCGCCGTTCTGGACAATCGGGAACCGCTGTTCCGGCTCTATGCGGACCGATTCGGCATGGCCCGGCAGGTGTACTGGACCACGGCAGGGACCAGGCTCTTTTTCGCCACCCACCTCAAGACGCTGCTGTCCTGCCCCGGCGTCGGGAAAGAGCTGGACCCGGAGGGGCTGAACCTTTTCCTGAAATACGCCTACATCACCTCGCCCTGGAGCATCTTCAAGGGGATTCGGAAGTTGCAACCCGGCCACCTCCTCACCTTCCGCCGGGGAAAGGCCGAGGAGGTTCCCTGGTGGGATTTTTCCGAAACGACAACCACCGTCTCCGGATGGGATGATGCCGTCAACCGCTACCGGAACCTCCTCCAGCAGTCCGTTGCCCGGCGGCTCGGCGACCCGTCCCGCACCGGAATCCTGTTGAGCGGCGGACTCGATTCCAGCGCCAACGTGGCCCTGGCAGCCCGCTGCACCGACCGGCAGCTCACCACCTTCGCCATCGGCTTCGAAGACCCGCGCTTCGACGAGCGGCCCTATGCCCGCATCGTGGCCGGTCACTTCGGGGCGAAGCACCACGAGTACACCATCACCGGAAACGAGATCGAGGACCTGCCCAAACTGCTCTGGCACATGGAGGAGCCCTATTTCGAATTCGGGCTCTTTCTCACCTACTGCGGTCTCGCCGCAGCCGCGCCGGAGGTGGATGCGGTCATCGGCGGCGAGGGCGCCGACCAGATGTTCGGTACGGGCGGCTTTGCCGGGGCCCGGCCTGCGCTAGCCCACTACCTGCTGCGCAGGACGGGTCTCCTGGGAGCGGCCCGCCGGTTCGGGCGACTCCTGCGCGGCCCCTTCTTCTACGACCGGGACACCTGGGCCTTCAAGCTCAGGCTTTTCTGGAACCGGGCCACCGACCTGAACGACTGGTATTTCTACGGCTACGACGAGAACGAACTGGCGCAGGCATACCGGGACCCCGCCCTGGCGCGGGTGCCGCGCATTTTCGACGGCAGGGAGGTGGACGACTCCTCGTTCGCGGCCCTGTACCGCTCTACCCAGGTCCACCAGGACATCCGCCACTACGCCAATGAAAACGTCATGGTAAAATCGGGCCGCATGGCAGACATGCTCGGCATAACCCTGCACGAATCCTTTCTCGACAGCGAGCTTGCGGATTTCGTGGTGGGCCTTGATTTTCCCTACAAGCGGGGCGGCAGCCTGACCGATCACCTGCGGGGACGCGCCGTTTCCAAACTGCTGCACCGCAGATCCATGGAGGGGATTCTCCCGGAGGAAATCCTGCACAAACCGAAACAGGGGGGGTTCGTCCCGGTGATGCTCTTCCTCCGCGACGGGAGCCTGCGGCGGAAAATCTACGACTACCTGCTTCGTTCCAGGGTCATGGGGGAATATTTCAGGAACGGCTACCTGAAATCCCTGTTCGCCTCCTACGAGGAGCACCAGGCCAAGCCGGTATCCTGGGCCAATTTTCTCAATTCCAAGGCCAACCGCATCCTCTTTCTCCTGACTTTCGACATCTGGCACCGCTATTACCTGGAGAACGATCCGCTGCGGGTGGAGGCGACGACCCTGAGCGAGTTTCTGGATTCCGGGAACGGGTGAGCCGCCATGAAACGCTTCGTGCAACCGGACGCAGGCCCCAGGGTTCCCATCCTCATGTACCACCAGGTTGTGGAGGACGGGGAGCGGAACAGCAAGACAAGGCGCACCAATCCCGCCTATACGGTGACTGCCGGCCGTTTCCGGGAACAGATGGCCTGGCTGGCTGAAAACGGCTTCCGGACGCGCTCCCTGGGGGACGTGACCGGCCCGTTCACCCCGCTGCAGTCCAGCCTGGTGATAACCTTCGACGACGGCTGGGCCGACAACGCCTCCCATGCCCTCCCGGTCCTGCTGGAATACGGGTTCAGCGCGACGATCTTCGTCGTTACCGGCTTCATCGGAACCCAGGACTACCTGGACTGGGCGCAGTTGCGGGTTCTGTCGGAGAACGGCGTCTCCCTCCAGTCCCACACGGTCAGTCATCGCCCCCTGGAGGAACTGGGGCACCATGAGGTCGCGGAAGAACTGGGGGCGTCCAAGAAGGTCCTGGAAGATCGCCTGGGGACCGCGGTTGACTACGTGAGCATGCCCCAAGGGTCGTGGAACCGGAGAATTCTGCACGCGGCCCGGGCGGCCGGATACCTGGGCGTCTGCACATCGGATCCGGGATTCCGCCATTCCTTGGGTGCTCCTGCGGTCTTTTCCCGCATCAATGTGGCAGACAGCACCCCCATTTCATCCTTTGCCCGGATAGCCCGCATGGATGGAAGATTCATTGTGCCGGTCCTGGCCGCCACCAAATTCAAACGGACCGTACGGTCTCTCGTGGGATACCGGAACTACCGACTCCTGTACCGGTTCTTCTACGGCATCACGGAAGAACCGCAGGAAAACCCATGACGGCAGGTGGAGTCTTCCGAAGAGAACGACGGTGCCCTCATTCGTTGCTGCTTTTGGCGAAATGGAGCGTACCGTGCCCATACGGTCCGAATCCGCAGGGCATATCGGCTGTTGCCCCGTGAACCTGGAGCAGCAGAAGCATGCCGTCCGGAATGAACGCAGCATGATTTCACCCGCCGGATCCAGGCGAAACCCTCACCCCTATGAAAACAGCCCTCACCTACAGCACATCAAGCGACTACCCGGCCCACCGGGAAGAGATGCTCGACCTCTATCGCAGGTCCTACGGCAAGGATAACCAGGCATTCTACGACTCCTTCTATGCCGGCAACCCTCTGGGCGAGCCCTATCTCTTCCTCTGCCACGACGGAAATACCCTGGTGGGCCAGGAAAACTACCTGCGCCAGACGCTTTCCTGCAACGGCAGGCTCCTCTCCGCCGGCCTCGGTGTCAATACCCTCGTGGATTCGCGCTACCGTCTTCTCCACGGGGTTTTCGGCAGGCTCTGCTCCCTCAGCCTGGATTTCCTGGCAGGGAAGCTCGATCTGCTGTGCGCCTTCGCCAATGAGGAATCGAAAAAATACTACCTGAAGTATTACGGCTGGCAGGTTGCGGCCAGGGTTCGGGTGTACAAGAAGTCCACCAGGTTCTCCGGATTCCGGGCGGAAAGCCTCCTGTCCCTTTTCCGGCCGGGCTGCAAACGCAGGGGGCTCCGGCTGGCGCGGACGGACGAGTTCGACCCGTCCCTCCTCGATCCGGTCATAGAACGCTGCCGGGAGGGTTCCCGCTACACCTGTTTTCACAAGACGTCGTCCTTCCTGAACTGGAAATTCCTGCGCAACAGCCACTACCGGATACGCGGGTACTACGTCATGGCCGGGGACCGGCTCAGCGGCTACTGCCTGACCTATGACTGCGGAATCGAGCGGAGGGTCATCGATCTCCGCATTGAGGGTGACGACAGCGTGACCATGGACAAGACGCTGGCCACGCTCACGTCCATGACGAGGCAAGACGGGCTGTCGCGCCTCGTCATCCACGCCGTGCCGGGATGCTGGTACGAAAAGGCCCTCAAACGCCACGTTTTCATCCGCCGCTGGGAATACGAGTGTATCGCCCGGCCGCTGGGGGAAACGCTCCCGCGCGGGGACTGGGTCATCCAACCGGGAGATTTCGACATGTTCTGACGGGAGTGAAGACCGCCCCGTTTTTCCAACCATTCCGAAGAGGTGAAATGCATGGGCATCGAGGAGCAACTGACAACCTATTTCCGTGAAAACTTTGCCGCTGATGTGGACGACGAAACGGCGCTGATCGATTCCGGCCTCATCGACTCCATGGGGGTTATGGAGCTTGTGGAATACCTGGAACGCTCGTTCGGCATCGAGATGGACATGGATGACCTGACCGTGGAACGGTTCGGCACCATTTCGGCAATAGCGCAACTGATAACCGAGAAACGGGAGGCCATGTGACCATGCGTCCGGCGCTGGTGCACCATCTGATAGAGCAGACCGCGGCGCGGCTGCCGGACAAGGCCGCCGTGCGCCATCTGGGACGGGACACAACCTACCGGGAGCTCCTGGAAGAATCCCGCCGCATGAAGGGATTCCTTCTGGATACGGGAATCCGGACGGGCGAACGGGTCGGCATCTTTCTGGAGAAGTCGGTGGAACAGCTGACAGCCATGTTCGCCGTTTCCATGGCGGGCGGCGTGTTCGTGTTCATCAATCCCATCCTCCGGCAGGAGCAGGTCGACTACATCGTCAGGGATTGCGACATACGGGTCCTCATCACCACCGGGGCCCTTGCCCGGAAAAACCGGCTGGAGAAGCCCGAGACACTGCTGTTTGTGGATGAGGACGCCCCCGGGGAAAGCCCCTGCTGGCCGAGAATCAGGGAGCGATTCCGACCGTCTCGGGAAACCGTGCGCCGCATTCCCGACGACACCGCCTGCCTCATCTACACCTCCGGATCCACCGGCATGCCCAAAGGGGTGGTGGTGCCGCACCGCACCGTGGTCGAAGGTGCGGAAATCGTCAGCGGCTACCTGGGGATCACCGAAAACGACCGCATCGTGAGCGTGCTCCCCTTCAATTTCGACTACGGCCTCAACCAGGCAACCACCTCCATCCTGCACGGCGCCACGCTCGTCATGCACCAGTTCATTTTTGCCAAGGACCTGTTGAACATCCTTCGGGACGAGGAGATCACCGGCTTTGCCGGGATGACCCCCATCTGGGCCACCCTGTTCGGCGGCAAACACACCCTGAAGGCGGAAATGGCCTTTCCCCGGCTCCGCTACATCACCAACACCGGCGGCAAGGTGCCGCGGGTCGTGGTGGAAAGGATTCGGGCGTTCTTCCCGAATACAAAGCTCTTCCTCATGTACGGGCTGACCGAGGCCTTCCGCTCCACATTCCTCCCTCCCGAGGAGATCGAGCGGCGCCCCGACTCCATCGGCAAGGCGATTCCCAACGTGGAGATCCTGGTCGTCAACGACAAGGGGGAGGAGTGCGCACCGGGAGTCCCGGGAGAACTGGTCCACCGGGGCGCGCTCATTACCCGCGGCTACTGGAACGACCCCGAGAAGACGAAGCAGGTGTTCCGGAAAAACCCCCTCCTGAACGGCCAGGACCACCTGAACGAAACGGTCGTGTTCTCGGGCGATCTGGTGAAAAAGGACGAGGACGGATTTCTCTACTTCATCTCGCGCAGGGACGAGATGATCAAGACATCGGGGTACCGGGTGAGTCCCACCGAGGTGGAGGAGGCCCTGGTGGCGATACCGGGCGTGCGCAACGCAGTGGTCTTCGGCCGCGAGCTGGAAAGCGGCGACCAGGGGATCATCGCCGTGGCGGAGACGGACCGTTCCGATGTCAGGGCGCTTCTCGCCGAATGCCGCGGGCGGCTCCCCGCCTACATGGTCCCCCATGAGATCATCTGCGAACGGGAGTTCCCGAAAACCGCCAACGGCAAGATAGACCGCTCGTTTCTGAAGAGCAAGTGGCAGGGAGGGGTAAACGGGTAATGGAACTCAGCGAGCGCAATGGAAAGCTCTGCGTGGGGGATGCTTCCTTCGAGGAAATCGCCGACCGCTTCGGCACGCCGTTCTACCTCTACGACCTGGACGGGGTGCGGGAGCGGGCAGCCGCGGTGAAGCGGGCCTTCGGCGATAGTATCGAGCTTCTGTACGCAGTCAAGGCAAACCCCAACCTGGACCTGCTGCGGGGAATTGCAGGCAGTGTGGACGGCCTGGACATCGCTTCGACCGGGGAATTGCGCCGGGCTCTGGAAGCCGGGTTCCGCCCGGAGGTGGTCAGTTTCGCCGGTCCGGGCAAGACGCGGGCCGAACTGCGCGAGTCCCTCCGGCACGGTGTGGGCATCATCAGTGTCGAATCGGTGCGGGAACTGTACGACCTCAAATCTCTGGCTGAGGCAGAGGGGATCCGGGCAACCGTCACCATCCGCATCAATCCGGACCGTACGGTCA
>JAAZOO010000110.1 GCA_012797715.1 Geobacteraceae bacterium
GCCTCCCGCTCCGTCTCGACCTCGAGGATGGTTGCCCTGGCGGCGTTTCGGGTGCTCTTGAGTTTCTCGGTTGACACCTTGCAGTTGAATGCGAGGTTTTCGAGTTCACCCAGGTCTATTCCGGGGTGAAGGGATCCCACATCCGCGACGTAAGCTCTCCCCGTCCCGTTGTACCTGATATTGTCGACATTGCTTGCGAGGGCCATCTTCATCACCTCCTGGGTTGACTGTTTTGCGTGTTGACGTTATTGCGCCGGCCGGCATCCAGCTCTTGATGGATCAAGAGCGCTTGAAGTAGAACGCCCATATCATGCTCCCTGCCGTCACCCACCATTCCGGGACGGTCTTCCCCAGGAGGAGAAGCAGACCAGTCACCACCATGGCGAGAATGGCCAGAATTGCCCGAACGGACCCGGCGGGAAGCCACAAGGCCCCTTTGCCTTGCGTTCCTGATGCCGATCCTACGGACACGACTTCAGAGTTCATTTCACGTTTCTCCTTTAGGGCAATCCGCGCCTGGTGGATTTGAGCGCACGGACGGTGACCGTGGTGTAGCTCACATAGAGCGGGTGATAGCTCTCCCCGGAGGCGTCTCCAGCGGACTCCGTGTCACAGAGCCTTGCCCGGTAGAGGGCGTTTTCCGCTAACTCTCGCAATGTTTCCGCCTGCAGGCATCCCGTTCTGGTTCGAACGCTCCCGGACTGGGTGATTTCATCATTCACAACCCCGACCCCGAGAAACACCCGCCACTCCAACTCCCTTCGGTCCTGTCCACGCACCTGCTCGACGCCCACCACAGCAATAAGCGGATAGTCCTCTTCCGCTGGAGGCCTGTTCTCGTCAATGCCAAGGAAGACTGATGGTGCCTTTCCGAACTGGGCCGTGCACCAGGAATTCAATGTGGTATCTCCAACCAGGGCGTTGCTCACGGCTTGAATGACTTCGGTCGTGGTCATGCCTTGGCGCTCCCTGTGCGGTATCGCTCGAGGGCGGCCAGAAACTGCGCCTCGAACCTTTTCACGGCGTCACCCTGGATCTTCCGGAAGACCGGCCCGATGACAGGGCGCCTGGGGATGGTGATATGCGTCGTCTCAGGCTTCAGCACGAAGTAACCTCCAGTGACAGCCCCGCTCCGTCCCTGCTTTTTCCATTTGCCGCCCTTGATCTTGGTCGAGAGCCAGGCCATGCGGGTCCTCTTGGTGACCGGGATCGCCGCCCCTTCCTCGTGACGCCTGAGGGCGCCCATGAGCCAGGGGTCGCCCATCTGGCCCGGTTCTCCCTTCTTGCTCTTCCCGAGGCCGATTTCCGCGACGGTCGCCTCCTTGTCGATGAGGTAGCGGGCGAACCGGCCGAGAAAGAAGAGTGGGGTCGCGGGGGCAGACCTGAATTTGCGAAGCCTGAGGGTCAAGGGGTGCAGCTTCTGCCAGCCGCTTCCCCCATACTCGATATGATTGCGCAACTCCTGGGCCGCCCACCAGCCCACCGAGGACAACGCGGACCGCCTGGCCCGCTGGAATATCCCCGGGAGCTCCATGAGCATCCTGGTGGTCTCGTTCAACCCATCGGTCTTCGCATCGATCTGGAACATGCGTCACTTCCTGAACGTGGGCCTGAGGTCCCGGCGGATATCCAGCCTCCAGATGGAGTCTTGAGCCCCTCGGTCAATGTTGACCACCGTCCATGTGTCAGAACCGATGGTCACGGTGTCTCCATACCCAGGGGCCGCCACATCGGACGC
Source organism: Geobacteraceae bacterium (assembly GCA_012797715.1). Taxonomy (GTDB): domain Bacteria; phylum Desulfobacterota; class Desulfuromonadia; order Geobacterales; family Geobacteraceae; genus RPRC01. The sequence goes on from JAAZOO010000110.1 coordinate 1,739, forward strand.
TTTGATCCACAATTGCCCGGAGGCCTGCACCGCGGCCTGCCACTTGGAGTCATCGATGTCCTTCCCGGGCCTGAAAACGGCGTCGATGTCGATAGAGGCCCCTCCCTTTGGAGCGTAGGTAAGCTTTTGCGCGAATTCCTCCGTCGAAAAGAAGATCTTCAGGTCGGATTCGATGACGTCTTGCAGGCTCATAGAACCTCCGCAAGGAAACCCGCGCCTTCAGGCGCGGGTTATTTACGCATCACCTCGTCTACAGGGTGTAGTACTCGAGGAAGACGGTGATCTTGCCGGCCGTGAGAGCCGCGGTTCCCACAGTCACGGTGAGGCCCCTTGCCGCGGTGGTCTTGACTGCCGTTGCTGCTGTTCCAACAGGAACTGTGTCCAGTTTCGCCGCAAGCGTGAGGCTTGCCTTTGCCGTCGCTGCAAGAATGTCTGTTGCCGTTTCAAGACCAAGGGCCACTGTTGCCGAGCCACCGCTCAGCACAGCCGTATCCACGTGGACCATGCCCCTCACCACCAGGGCATTGGCTGGAATCATGTTCGCTCCAACCACCACGGCACCTACCGCACCACCATCATTAGCAAAGTCGTAGACGAACTTTGCCACCTTCATTTGCTTTTCCAACCCACTCAGACTCTGACCCATTGTGGTCTCTCCTTTGATTCGCCGTTTGTCCTGGCGTTGTCAGACCCATTGCAGGATTACGCTCCCGCGTTCTTCAACAGGGCTTTCCAGTCCACTGCCTTGGCTCCGGCATCGATGCGGACCTTGTATTCAACGCCATCGACGGACCAACCCTCTTTGGTTTCCATGTACGGGGCCTGGTTTCCGTTGAGAAAGAACACGGTCACCGTTTTGCCCCTGGGCCCGGCGAGGTACCATGCCGTGGTGCTGGCATCGTCCAGCCTGGGCTCATAGATCCTGGTGAATGCCCCGGCATAGATGTTCTGGAGGTTCGGCTGATTGCTCGCTCCGCCGATCAGCATGGTGTTGAAGAAAATCTCGGCGGCGGCCTTGATGGTCACGGGCGCAATGAAGAACTGCGGCTTGATGTTGAGACGCCGCTTACCGCCGATGTCTTTCTGCAGCGCCATCAGCTTTTCCCCCTCACCGATGGTCGTGACCGACACCGCCCCGCCGGTCCCCAGGTTGCCGTGGTTGGCATGGAACAGCGCAACCCCGTCACCCATGGCGGAGTTTGCAGTCAACACCGCGTAAGCCACATCACCCACCTTGCGGGCCGCCGATTCCCCGTGCCCACGAGGAACGTCCGAGAGGGCATTGAGATCGTCGTTGATGATGGCTTGCCGGGTGATCGCAAAAAGCTTCCCGTAGGTCGCGATAGCATACTGTTCGCGACCTTCGGACCGCCCGCCGTACCTGTAATCGCCGTGTTCCGGCACCTCCTCGAGGTCATCGAATTCAGAGGGCCTCACGCGACTCTGAGTCTTGAAATCCGAGACCGATCCGACGCCGCACCACTGTTGCCAGGTTTCCGGAGCCGTCTCGTAACCGTCGAACAGGAACTTATTGGCGGCGCTGGAGAGGATATACGGAAAATCCGAGGAGGTGAGCGCGCGCCCGACCATCTCGCGCGGGTCCCCAAAGATGGGCTGTCCGGCGATCCGAAGTGCTTCACGCGCAAGCTCGCGCAGGCTCATGCCTCTGAGGTCCATCGCCCCGGGGGCCGGCTGCTCGATCCTGACGTTCCCTCGGATCAGGATCGAATCGAGGCAGGCCGAACGAAACTTGTCGCGTTCGTCATGGACCAGGTCCACAGCAGGTCGAAAACCGAGACCTGAGCTCGCTCGCTGTCCTATGGCGTCCAGGACGGCCCTCCGCGCATCCTCAACGCTGCGCCGCTCCATGATCAACTGCTCGCCGAGGACTTCCAAGTCGAATCGCTGAGCCATGGCCCGGATTTCCGTGATTCGGGAGAGTTCCTCCCTGGCTGCCTGCTCTCTTACGGCATCGAGATTCCCTGGCGGTTCAGACGATGCGGCGGGAGCGCCAATGACAGGAATGGGAACGTCTGAGCGGGACTCATCTTCAAGACTCTCGAAGAACTCCCAGGCCTCCTCATCAGTGGCTCCAACGGCAAGTCCTCGAGCCTCCAACCATCTCCTAAGTCTTTTGTCCATTCCGTTTTCCTCCTCCTGACTGACGGCTGCGAAGGATCGGGCCTTGGCCTGCTCATCCGCGCCGATTGGGGTGATGGACAGCTCTTTGACTGTCCAGTCCGTGACCACTTTGAGCGGTCCAGTGTAGCTCTTGCCGTTGATGACCTGTGATTGCTTCTCCGGGACCCACACGAACTTGTTGACACGGTATCCCACGCTGAAATCCGTGAGGTGCCCCTCCTCCATCTTTGTGAAGGCCTCTTCGGCTCGCTCCACCGTGCTGAAAACGGTCGTAGCTACCAAATTCTGCCCTTCTACACGAAGGTTTCGCCCGGATCCGAGGACATCCGAGCTCGACCATCGGTTGTGAGAATCCAGGAGTGGAATCTGCCGATTTCTGGGCAGCCGCACGCCGGACATCAGCAGCACTTCGGGTACTGGCTCCCAGCGGTCGTGGTCGAACACCATGGAAGGCGTCTCAGTGGCGGCCGTGACATCAACCGAGCGCGCTTCGCGGTCGAGTGTGAGCGGCCTCACGAGATCGTTTTCCATTTTGCGCAGACTAATGGACCGGTAGGACAATTGCGGTTTTTTCTTCATCGGCATGGAACGCTCCTTATTGCTTCAAGGGCTGACGCCCTCGTCCATCAGGGATGCCGGGTTGGTTTTTGCGGACTTGGACGTGCCGTTTACATCGAGTTCCCGATCCTGCTGCATCTGCCGCGCAGCCTGTATCTCATCGAGGACCTCCTCGTAGTCCCTCCCGCGCGCCGCGGTCACTTCCTGGGGAGACTTCAACAAGTTCGAGATGGCGTCCGCTTCAGCACGGCCTTCCTTGAGGGGATCCACCGGTGGCGTGCCAGGTGCGAGCCACTGGCAGCGCAGATAGGGGATCGGGTTGCTGAAATAGTCCGTCGGGATCCGGTTCGACACGGCCAGCGCGTCCATGAAGCGCCGATGGACCGGGACACAAATCTGCCGGATATGGCGTGCCTGGATAGGCCGGAAGGCCTGCAGCAGATCGTTTCGAATGCCGCGCAGGACAGAATAGTTGAGATCCTGATAATCGCCTGAAAGCAACTCATAGGAGACCCCCACAGTCACCGCAACCATGCGCAAAATCAGCTTGGTGAACGGCTCGAAGGAATCACCCGGGCGGTTGTACGATGAGAGACTGATTTTCTCCCCGGGACGCAGGTATTCGATGATGGCATTCTCAATCTGCTCGACCCGATGTCCTGTATTGGGGTCTGTCTCAGCCCTGAGCGACTGGTAGCCGGCCAGATCCCCGGTTTCGACGAATGCCAGCCACTTGGCTGCCAGTTTTGCCGCGTCGAGCTCGGCATCCATGAACTCGCCCAGGTCGTGAGCCACCAGAACCGCAGGGGTGAACGGTGAAATTCCTCGCAATTGATTGGGGCGGAACGTCTCAAAGCCGTGAATCACCCGGCTTGCAGGTACCCGAATGGCTTTGCGGTAAGCATCCGGGTCAGTGAAATGGTATGCGAGGATTCTTCCGGAGGCCTTTTCGTACTCGACACCCTGATAGATCTCGACCGGTCCGCTCGAAGGGTACGTATCATACTGGGAACTGAGCCAATCCGATTCAAAAACCTGCAGAGCGAACGGCAAAAAGCGGCTTCCGTTCGGCTTGAGCTCGTTCATGACGACGAAATACTCGCCCGATTCCACGTCCTGGCGCTTGGTGAGGCGGCAAATGTCGTGAAAATGCAGCTTTCCTGCAATATCGGCTTCTTCGCACCAGCGCCACCAGGCGTCTTCAATCTGCTGGTTCAGACTTCGGTTCAGCTTGCCGTCGGGTCCGCGGATCTTGGCTTGGAAATGGAACCCGGAGCCGGCTGTGTGGTCCACCAGGACGCTCACGGCGCGCGCAAAGTATGGAAAATCGCGCACAAGTTGCCGAACGCGGGCTCGGACGGCTCCGCTCGAGGAAGCGATGAGCTGATTGACGTTCTGATTGACTGGGGACCAGGGCCCGGTCAGGCGATTGCTCTTGGCGGCGGCATACTGGCGCAGTATATCCATGCGGGATCGGGCGATCATGCGCTTTTGAGCCCGGATGGGGGCGATGATCGCGATCAGGCGGTCGAGCCCGACACCAAGAGTGTCCAGAATGCCGGCCATCAACCCCTCCCGCCCTGCTTGGCGTATGTGCGGCCGCTGATACCTTGAGTTTCGGCTGCCGCTTTGTTTTCCACGTAGGAGATCATCCTCAGCAGTTCATCGACAGTGACGAACGACCGGCTTATGTCCCCTATCTGGTAGCTCTTGACCTTCCAGCGGCCCGAGGCCAGGTCATCCGACAATTCGGATTTGAGTGCCGCCCAGGTGGTGAATGCCATGGATCGCCCCCGTACTGAACATTGGAAACAGCTCCATCAATTGCGGGGACTATAAGGCTGGTTTTTTGCCGAAATGGAAAATGGGGGAAAACAGGGCAAGAATGGGCAAGAATGGGGGAAAACAGGGTAAGAATGGGCTTGACAAATTCTGACAGGCTAGTTTTTGGCCTCCGAAAACTGCTGGCTCCACCGGTCGATGGAGGATGTGTTGCTGATCCAGATCCCGTCGGCGCCCTTGGTCTTGCGGGCCGGGAAATCGGCGTTGACAATAAGATCCAGGATGGTGGCCTCAGAAAGACGCGTGTATGCGCAGATCATTTTCATCCCGGTCAGCATGTTGGACGATTCCTCCGGTTTCGTCTGCCTGCATTGCTTTCTGTCGTTTCCGCTCACCATCTCCTCTCTCTCTGTGGTTGTGCCGTTCGGTTAAGCCGATTGACATCCTGCGCTGAATTGTCCAAATACCCAGCCAGAAGATGGACCCCTCCGCCTGGCCACTCAGGTTCAGCCAATGCCATGGCGATGATCTCGCAGTCGAACAGGTGGTTGTCCTTGCGCACCTTGACCCAGGATTCACCTCCATGGCGGTCCCGGCGTTTCTCCTCGGCCAGGATATGTGAAACATACTCGGCGTTGGTCTCCGCATGGAGATAGGCAGCCATAGATAATCCCTCCAATGCCCGGTGAAGCCGGTAATGGTAGGCGTCCTTGAGCTTTCCCGTATCGAGCATCATCACCTGGAGGCCTCCTGGGATCGGTTTGCCGGAGGGGGTGCGGTCCAGGGGTTTTCCAGGGGAGATTTTCCCTGACAAAGCCACGCTGCTCCCTTTCGTCCCCCATACCCTGGCGCCGCGCCCGATTCCGTTTCGACGGAGCCACCAGTATGCCTCTTCGGTCATGCTCTGACCATCACCAGATGTTCCGCCCGTGTCGATCCCGGCACGCCAGACCCTCATCTTCTGATTTGTTTCCAACACCGGATACTCCACATCGAAAAGCAGGTTCTCGACGTCCTGCCATGTCGCCAACGTCCCGTAATGGATGAGCCATGACGTGTAATCCCTCGCCCATGCCCTGACCACGAACCAGAAACCATACTTCTGGCAGTCAATCCCGCACGTGAGGGCAACCGCATCATGAGGGACCACCTGGCCGGGGAGATCACAGCACGCTTTCAGGATATCGACCTCGGAGGAAGTCTCTATCTTCTGCACCCAAGGTTCGGCGAACCAGGAGTTGATCACGCTCATGAGCTTTTCGGGATATGGCTCGGCCTTGACGAAGGCCTCGGCCATGTCCCCCCAGGTGAGCCATGGAGAATAGAAGCTCGGCAGACTGAACCCCACGGACCTTGGAGTTTTCCTGCTCTGGTTCCTTGCCACCCATTCGCCCCCCTGGAGCATCTCGGGTCTCTGAAGGTCGGTGATCTCTCCGAGGCATGATTCGCACTCATACCATGCCGATTCCCTCACTCTCATGGCATAGGCCGGATCATTTCTCTCCAGTTCCTTGGGCCATTTGATCTGTCCGAACTTAAGAGTCTGCATTTTGCCGCAATGAGGACAGGGCACGTGATAGTCATAGACCACATCGCAGATCGAAAGCTCTCGAGTAATCTGTCCATCCTCGATCGTCGGAGTTGATATGATCACGGTCTTGCGGTTCCAAAAAGTCTTCTGCCTCTCGGTGGCAAGCGAGATGGGGTCCGCCTCCTTGCCGCTGAACTTCGGAAACTTGTTCACC
>JAAZOO010000111.1 GCA_012797715.1 Geobacteraceae bacterium
AACAGGTCCAGATCGCAGCAGGCGCAGCGGTAGACCCCCTTCTCGTGGTTGTCCCACCAGGCATTGGCAAAGGGCTTTTCCGTACCCTTCATCCGGGTAACGTAGAACTGCTCCGGCGTCAGAATCCGCCGCCACTCCTCGTCGCTCCTGCGTACCTTCCCGCTCATGCCGCCTCCTCCCCGTTCCCCGGAAAAACACCCTGATGCGGCCGTCTGGGCCGCCTCACCTCCCGCCCGGCAGGTCCATGCGCACCTTCAGCTCACCGGGATAGGGGTGATTGTATCCGGGTATCTTCGCCTCCACGTCGCTCCGGATCAGCTCCCCCCGCGGCAGCCATACCCTTCCGTCAAGACTGGCCCAGTCCCGGTAGATCATGATGTCCCGTGCGGGCCTTACCGTAAGGTCGGCGCTGACAGGCTCCTCGAAAAGGCTTCCCACGATGAAGACGGAAAGGGTCACCGGCTTGCCGGCGGGGAAAAGGAGAATGTGATCAGTGGCCGGGACCGCCTCACCGAAACTGATGACCGGCAGTTTTGCCAGGGCCTCGTACGATGGCGCCGCCGCAGCGGCGACTCCGCACCACATGAGAGAGAGAAGAAAACAGGCAAGTATGTGTTTCATCAGCAACCTCCTTGCAGGGGGATTCGTTTGCGGGGACGTTGGTCAGCAGCTTCCGGCGTAAAGTCCGCCGCAACAGAGTATACCATACGCGGCAAAAGACAAAGGGTAAAACCGGGGATCCGTGACGCCATCACGCCTCGCCGAGATGTCATTCCTCGGTTTTTTTGCATTTCCGCGGAATGGGGCGGCTCGACGGAGGTCACTCGCCATGACCGGATGGAAACGATGCATCGACAACGCCCCCTGAATTCCCCGTGCCTCGCCGTTCAGATGGCGCGAATTCTGACAAACTACCGTCTCCGGCGGTACCTGTTGACGTTCCACGACCGGATGATTATAGTACCTTCCATCCGTACAGACGCATCAATTACGCGAGGTCTATCATGATACCGACACGCAGGCTCCTTCTGGTCGTCGTCTTCCTTTTCATGTCTGCCGCATCCGCCTCCGGCGCCGGTCTTGAGGAAAAGGTGCGGGAGCATACCCTGAAAAACGGCATGAAGCTCCTCCTGGTGGAACGCCATACATCTCCGACCGTTTCGGCATGGATACGGTTCAAGGTGGGAAGCGTGGACGAGAGGAGTGATGAACGGGGTATCGCCCACCTCCTGGAGCACATGCTCTTCAAGGGGACGAAAACCCTCGGGACCCGTGACTATATCCGGGAAAAGCCTCTCCTGGACGCAATCGAAGCAACGGGACAATCCCTCATGGCTGAAAAGCTGAAACGTCGAGAGGCCGATGCCGGGGTGATTGAAGACCTGTCCCGGAAGCTCGCCGCCCTCGAGAGCGAGGCAGGGAAGTATGCAGTAAAGAACGAGGTATCCGATATCTACACCAGGAACGGCGGAGTCAATTACAACGCCTTTACCGCCAAGGACACCACCGCATACATGGTCAGTCTCCCCTCCAACAAACTGGAACTGTGGGCGGCCATCGAGTCGGACCGCCTGCGCAACGCGGTGCTGCGGGAATTCTATACGGAACGCAGCGTGGTAATGGAAGAACGGCGCCGCAGCTACGACGCAAACCCGGACGGCAAGCTGTGGGAATCGTTCCTGGCCGCAGCCTTCGTGGCCCATCCCTACGGACAGCCCATCATCGGCTGGATGTCGGACATCGAAAACCTGTCGCGGACCGAGGCCGAATCGTTCCTTCACCGCTACTATGCCCCGGTCAACGCCATCGTGGCCATCGTGGGCGATATCGACCCGGAAAAGACCATTTCCCTGGTGGAAAGACACTTCGGCGCGCTCCCCCCCGGCGTTCCCGTCCCTCCCGTTGCCGTTGAAGAGCCCCGCCAGTTGGGAGAGCGGCGCATCGAGATCACGGACGATGCCGAACCGCAGGTCGTTATAGGCTT
>JAAZOO010000112.1 GCA_012797715.1 Geobacteraceae bacterium
CCGCTCGGCGAATTTGAAACCCGGTTGAAAGACTTCCGGGCAGCGGCCGCACGGGACATCCCCCTCGTAATCTACTGCAGCGGATACGGCTGCCACGACAGCAGGTCTCTGGGAGAAAAACTCATGGCGGATGGATACCGCACCATACTCATCTATGAGGGGGGGTACCCTGAATGGAAAGACGCTGGGCTCCCCGTTGATGGAGCGAATCCATGAAGCCGAAGACCAGAAAATACGTCCTCGCCGCTTTCCGCATCGGGCTGGGAGGGGTCTTCCTCTACGCCGGAGCTCTCAAAATCAGCGATCCGACGGCCTTTGCCGCCTCTGTGGCGGCATACCGAATACTCCCCTACTTCATGAACTATCTCGTTGCCTCAACCCTCCCCTGGGTTGAAGCGCTCTGCGGGCTGCTGCTTATTACCGGATTCCGGACCAAAGCTGCCGCGGGCATCGTCGCCGCCATGAACATGCTGTTCATCGTCCTGCTTGCATCCACCATAATCCGCGGTCTGGACATCGATTGCGGATGTTTCCAGCAGGGAGGAGACAAGACATCCGCCTGGACGGCAATACTGAGGGACATACTGTTTCTCTCTGTCGCGCTCACGATCTTTTCAGCCAGGGGGGAGAGACGTTTTTCCACCCGGTAACGACCCGGTGGATACGCCGCGCCGCGAACCGCTGTAAATGGAATCAGCCCGTCAATCGCCTGCGGAAGAGGTCTGACGAACCTCTGAGCAGACACCCCCCCGTGGAGTCGCACATGCCATTGCACATACTACTGTTGATCCCGGCCGCCTACCTGCTCGGCTCCGTACCCACCGGTCTCCTCTTGGCACGGGCGTTCGGAGGTGTTGATATCCGCACAAAGGGGAGCGGCAATATCGGCGCTACCAATGTCTACAGGACTCTGGGCCGCAAAATCGGAATCCTGACGCTTGCCGGCGACTGCCTCAAGGGGATGCTCCCCGTCCTTGCAGCCAACGCCCTCCACCTCCCCGATCTCTGGATTGCCGCGGTGGGTGTCGCGGCATTTCTCGGTCATATTTTCCCGGTTTTTCTCGGATTCAGGGGGGGGAAGGGGGTCGCGACCGCTCTCGGAGTCTTTCTGGCCGCCTCCCCCCTTGCCGTACTCGCCGCTCTCGGCGTTTTCATCGTGGTGCTGGCGGCGTGGCGCTTCGTCTCCCTCGCCTCCATAACCGCGGCAGCCCTCATGCCGGCACTATCGGCACTCATCGACGGAAAACCGATGATAGTGGCCATGTCCCTGTGCATCGCCGCAATCGTCATTTATAAACACAAGGATAATATCCAGCGTCTCCGGAACGGGACGGAGAACAGGTTCAGGGCATAAAAAAAGGGCCGTTGCGGGCCCTTTCCCTTCCCATTGGAGATAGTATCCCTCACATCTCCGTCAAAACCTTTTCCTCATAGAGCGACTCGAGCCGGAACTTGTGCTTCTGCTCCTCATTGGCAAGCATGCTCAGGAGCTGTTTCAGATCGGGGTCATCCGTCATTTTCCCGGCCTCCTGGTAAAACCGGAAGGCTTTTTCCTCATTCTTCATGGCAAACACAAGGATTTCCTGGTACGACATCGACTCGTGATACGGGATATCCACGAGGTACTCACTGATGCCCATATCCGGGACCTTGACAAAGGTATACCCGGCAATCTTTTCCTTGTCCAGCTTCAGGATTACCCGCTTGTGTCCCGCTTCCTGTTCCGCCAGCTCTTCGAAAATCTTCCGGGCGGAAGGGTTGGAAGTCTTTTTTGCCGCATTGAGATAGAGGCGGTAGGCTGCGTCTTCCCTTTCCAGGGCAAACTCAAGGATTTCGTCCAGGCTGTTCGGTTCCACGTGTATCTCCTCGCATGTTCGGTCGCCAAACGTGGCGCTCTCGCTGTATGGTCACTTTGTAACAACAAAGCCCCCGCGTGTCAAGGACGGGTTTGCGGCTTGACAGGAACCGAAATATCCCCTACAACGTACTTCGCCATGGCACGAAATATAGGGCGAAAACTGATTCACCGGTATGCACGGGGCCTTCGGACAGCCGGGCGACTTGTTTCACAACGGAAGATGGCCATCATAGTCGCCTCCGGGACAGGGCTGCTTCTGCTTCTCCCTTTTCTCTTCTATCATCACTTTCTCCGGTCGCCGAGGGGAAAGGGAAACGTCGTAAAGGTTGTCGATTTCTCTTCCGGCTCGTCCATGAAAAAGATTTCCGAAGAACTGGCACGAGCGCGCATCATCTCCAGCAGCTCTCTTTTCGCCATCTATGCCAGGCTGGAAAACGCCGATGTTAAGGCAAAAGCGGGTACCTACCGCTTCAGCGACGCCATGACTCCCCGGCAAATCCTTTCCATGCTCGAAGCGGGAGACGTTTACGAACTGCGCTTCTCCGTGCCGGAGGGGTACTCCATCTATCAGATAGCCGAAATGCTCGATAGCCGCGGCATCTTCACGAAGGAGTCATTCCTTCGACAATGCTTCAATCCCCACATACTCGCGGAGCTTGGAATCCAGGCAAAGAGTGTCGAAGGCTTTCTCTGCCCCTCCACCTACACCATACGGCCCGGAACCGATGAAAGCACCCTCATCAGGGAGATGGTCAACCGTTTCCATTCCACATACAAACGAACATTCGGCGAACGCGCCCGAATCCGGGGTCTGCGCCAGTACGAGATTGTGACTCTCGCCTCCATGATTGAAAAGGAAGCGGTTGCGGCGGAGGAAAAACCCCTCATCGCATCGGTATTTCACAACCGCCTGAAGTTGAAAATGCCCCTGCAGAGCGACCCGACCTCCATCTACGGGATCCGCGCCTTTGCGGGGAGGATAACGAAACGGGACATCCTCCGGGACACTCCCTACAATACCTACCGCATCAAGGGACTCCCTCCCGGGCCCATCGGCAATCCGAGCATGGACGCCATCAAGGCCGTCCTCAACCCGGCGAGGACCCGCTACCTGTACTTCGTTGCCAAGATGGACGGCACCCACCACTTTTCCGAAACCCTCGAGGAACACAATCAGGCCGTCCAGAAATATCTCAAGGGCCAGGAGCAGCCAGAAGTCATTTCAGGACCTTCCGGCCCGGAATTGTTCCTTGATAAACCTCAGATCCTCATTGAGAATCCACAGATACTCATCGAGGGACGGAGAGCCGGGGAAAGAAAAGGCTCCAATCCAGCCCCAATACCCAGGCCATGAGAACCGCGGCGCTATGCCGTAACCAGAAGCGGTTCCGGAATATACCCTCTCCCCCATTCCTGATCCCTCGGATGCTTTCATCATTCAGCCTCGCTAGTACTTCAGCTTTCGATACGCCCCACATTTCACAAACACTTCCCTAAGGTATCCCGCCAGAATGAAAAGTTGCGATACCACAAAAAGGCCGGTTAGGGAGAGTTTTTGCATGCCTTCTGCATGGCGGAAAGGGTACGAGAAAAGTTTCAGATAAAAAGAAAACGGCTCGAAACCGCGAGCCCTTCCGAGCTTCGGCCGGTGATAGAGATACGATCCCCTCCCGTAGTTGAATTGCTGACGGGCAAAGGAAACGGTCGTCATGGCATGGGCATGGTATACAACGGCTTCCGGCGCATACGCCATGGGAAACCCGCTCTCCTGCCAACGGCGGCAGAACTCCCTATCATCCTCACCTGCCGCCAGGGGATACGATGTATCGAATCCTCCGATTGCATGAAAACGCTCGATGGGGACCATCAGGTTATTTGAGGTGAAAAAACCCAAAGAGCCCTGATTTTCATCATGGTAAGAATACTGGTAGTCAACAAGGAGCTGACTCGCCTCAGAAAAAATGTTCCCCTTCAGTGCGGTAACGGTCTTTCCGCCAAAGGCGCACCCTTCCGATGCCGCTGCACGGGCAGCCAGACACCCCAGCCAGTCGGGCGCCGGGATACAGTCGTCATCCGTAAATGCCAGATAACGACCACGGGCCCGGGAGGCGCCCACATTCCTTGCTCTGGCCGGGCCCGCGTGAGACTGCCGCAAAACCGTCAGGTGCAAATCACCATGCAGGCGTTCCCATCGGTCACCCCGCGGAACATCACAGCCATCCAGCACGACAAGCACCTCGAAGAAGTCCCTGTCATACTCCTGGAGGGCCAGTGCCTGGAGACATTCAAGGAGTTGTGCGGAACGATTGCAGCTGGGAACGACAACCGAGAAGAGAATTTTTTCCGTATCCATTGTCCCTATCCACTCTTCAAGAGAGACCGAAAACCGAAGCAGAGGAAACTTTCAATCTCAACTTTCGCAGCTGGAAAATACCAGCAACATATTGAAATAATAAATAGAATAGCGTCGCAATCTGGGTTAAAATGGCTTTGTTCCCCAACAAATCCACTGACACAGAAAGACGACGCTATGTAGCAAATTGTAGCAGGTATTGCCACCGTAGAAAACCGGATAAATTCGTTCTTTCAGAATCAGAACCTCGGCCAGTTACTTCGGCAAAGCACCATCAGGAAAGAAAAAGGCGTTTGCCTCGATACCTTGTTCCAGTTCCTGCTTTCCCTCGTGTTTTCAGGGAAGAATCTGTACCGCCTGCTGGAGAGTCCGAATGCCCCAATCGGCATCGGCAAAGACACGGCATACCGGTTGTTGAATTCGGTTACTGCCAACTGGCGCCGTTTTCTCCTTTTGCTCAGCACACGGGTCATCGTCCAGAGGTTGCTTCCTCTTACCGACAGGACAACAACCAAGGTGCTGATCGCCGACGACACCCTGTATAACCGGGACCGCAGCAAGAAGGTTGAACTTCTGTCCCGGGTACATGACCACACTACCGGTCGTTTCGTGCGCGGGTTTCGGATGCTTACTCTGGGGTGGTCCGACGGCAACAGCTTCGTCCCCATGATGCTGTCGATGCTCAGTTCTGCAAAAGAAGAACATCGCTTTGCCCCGATGCGCAAAGACATCGACAAGCGGACCAACAGCTGCAAGCGCCGTCAGGAGAGTTTGAGGAAATCCACCGACGTGCCGGTAGAGATGGTTACCTTGGCGAAGACTGCGGTGACTACTGCGCGGCATCTGCTCCTTGACAGCTGGTTCACCTTTCCCGGCACCCTTAGGAGGATAAAGAGCCTGGAGATAGACACCATCTGCATGCTCAAGGACACGCCCAAGGTGACGTATGAGCTGCAAGGATTTCCGCTAACCCTACAAGGGCTGTACGATTCCG
>JAAZOO010000113.1 GCA_012797715.1 Geobacteraceae bacterium
ACGGTTCATAATATGGCGTTTCCGGATCCCCGATCCCAGGGGAAGATAACCGTCGGTGTCGCATACGGTTCCGATGTGGACGTTGTGAAGAAGCTGTTGCTGGAAGCGACGCAGGGAGACCCGGATCTGCTTGCAGACCCGGCGCCATCGGCGTATTTTCTCGCCTTTGGCGATAACGCGCTGATGATGACCCTGGTATTTTGGGTAACCGACTATACAAAGCTGTTTGCGGTTACGGACAACCTTAACGTACGGATACTTTCCTGTTTCGAGAGGAACGGGATCCGGATACCGTACCCCACACAGAGGATACTGCTGGAAAGGGAAGAATAATGGCCCACAGAATTGAAATCCGCCTGCGGGAGCAGGCACCGGACGCGAGGGGTGACAGGATTCGAAGAGAAATCAACCACTTTCTCCATATTCCGGTCAACAGCGTGCGAACAATTGACGTGTACTCAATCGACGCCGAACTGACTGAGGCCGAACTGTCCGTTATCGCTTCGGAACCTCTCTGCGACGCAATCATTCAGGAATATTCCATTGACTCCCCTTCGGCGCGGGACTTTGATTTTCTCGTCGAGGTGGGTTTCCGCCCCGGTGTCACGGACAATGTCGGGCGCACGGCGCGGGAGGCCATCGAATATGTTACCGGCCGCCCCCTGGGGGAAGGGAGGGGGGTATATACCTCTGTGCAGTATCTCCTGAAGGGAAACATTACCCGGGATGATGTGGAACGGATCGCCACCGGCCTTCTCTGCAACACTCTTATCCAGCGGTACCGGATAGTTGACTACCCTTCCTTTGTTTCCGGAGGCGTCTCCTTTCTCGGGATACCCAAGGTTCAGGGCGAATCGCGCGCCACTGTCCGCGAGATTAACCTGGATGTCACCGATGAGGAACTTGCCGCCATCAGCAGGGAGGGTGTGCTGGCGCTCTCCCTGGAAGAGATGAAGATTATTCAGGCGTTCTTTCAGCGCCCTGATGTCACGGCGGAGAGGCAAAGGATGGGGTTGACGGCATCTCCCACCGATGTGGAACTGGAGGCCCTGGCGCAGACGTGGTCAGAGCACTGCAAGCATAAGATCTTTTCCTCCACCATTGACTACTGTGATGAAAACGGCAACCGTGAAGAAATTCGCTCCCTGTTCAAGACCTTCATTCAGGGAGCGACAAGGAAGGTTCGCGAGGATCTTGGCACCCGTGATTACTGCCTGTCGGTATTCAAGGACAATGCCGGGGTTATCCGCTTCAATGACGAAAATTCCCTGGTATTCAAGGTGGAGACCCACAACTCACCGAGCGCCCTGGATCCGTACGGTGGCGCGCTTACCGGTATTGTGGGTGTGAACCGCGATCCCTTCGGCACCGGCAAGGGAGCACGCCTGATTTTCAATACCGATGTGTTCTGCTTTGCATCCCCTTTCTATGAAAAACCCCTGCCGACGCGGCTCCTTCATCCTCGCCGCATCTACGAGGGAGTTGTCGAGGGAGTGGAACACGGCGGCAACAAGAGCGGAATTCCTACCGTGAACGGTTCTCTGGTCTTTGATGACCGCTTTGCCGGGAAACCCCTGGTCTTCTGCGGGACCGCCGGGATGATGCCTGCCTTTATCAACGGAAAACCATCCCACGAGAAGTATATCAACCCCGGTGACCTCATTGTCATGACCGGCGGCAGGATAGGCAAGGACGGAATCCACGGAGCGACCTTCTCGTCCGAGGAGTTGAGCGAGTCCTCCCCGGTTTCCGCGGTTCAAATCGGCGATCCCATAACCCAGAAACGCATGACGGATTTCCTGCTCCGCGCGCGGGATCTCGGGCTGTACAATTTCATAACCGATAACGGCGCAGGCGGCCTCTCGTCATCCATCGGCGAGATGTCCGAAGCCTGTGGCGGGTGCAGGCTCGATCTGGCAAAGGCACCGCTCAAGTATCAGGGGCTCGATCCTTGGGAGATTCTCATCTCCGAGGCCCAGGAGAGAATGAGCCTGGCCGTTCCCCCTGAAAATATCGAGAAGTTCCTCTCCCTTGCCCGGCGCATGGGTGTCGAGGCCACAGTGCTCGGTGAATTTACCGACTCAGGCTATTTCCACATCTGCTTCGGCGAAAAGACCGTAGCGTACCTCCCCATGGATTTCCTCCACGGCGGACTTCCGCCCATGCAGCTGCGGGGTGTCTGGGAAGTGAAGAGGCATCCCGAGCCGAGACCGGTCGACAAGAAGGACTATACCGATGACTTGCTGCACCTCCTCTCCTCCCTCAACATCTGTTCAAAGGAGTCGGTGGTCCGCCGCTACGATCATGAGGTGCAGGGCGGCAGCGTCGTAAAGCCGTTCACGGGCAGAGAGAACGACGGACCGTCCGATGCCGCAGTTCTCAGGCCCCTGCTGGACTCCTTCGAAGGAGTGGTTGTCTCCCACGGCATCTGTCCCCGTTACAGCGATATCGATACCTACCACATGATGGCAAATGCCATCGATGAGGGGTTGCGCAATTATGTGGCGGTCGGAGGCTCGCTGGATCTGGTTGCGGGTCTGGACAACTTCTGCTGGTGCGACCCGGTTCAGTCGGAAAAGACGCCCGACGGAGAGTACAAGACCGCCCAGCTGGTGCGGGCCAACAAGGCCCTCTATGAGTATTGCGTGGCCTTCAGGATTCCGCTCATATCCGGCAAAGACTCCATGAAGAACGATTACTTCGACGGGGTGACCAAGATATCCATTCCGCCGACCGTGCTGTTTTCCGTTATCGGCAAGATGGATGACGTGCGGAAGGCTGTTACCATGGACGCGAAACGGCCGGGGGATCTGGTATACCTGCTGGGCAAGACGGCCTTCGAGTTGGGAGGTTCAGAATACTACGCAACAAAGGGTTACGTGGGCAACCGGGTCCCACGCGTGGACGCAGCGAGCGCGCTGCTCCGCTACCGGGCATACCACAAGGCGGTCTGCAGAGGTCTCGTCGCATCCTGCCACGACCTGTCCGACGGAGGGCTCGCCGTAGCGGTGGCGGAGACGGCATTTGCCGGCGGATTCGGAATGGCCGTGGATCTGGGAAGGGTTATCTTCTCCGGTGTTTCCTGCGATCGGCGGGATGAGGTGCTTCTGTTTTCCGAGTCGGCTTCCCGCCACCTGGTGACGGTTCGGCCGGAGCATCGGGAGGAGTTTGAAGAGGCAATGGCCGGAACCTGCTTCTCCTGTATCGGAACGGTTACGGACGATGAAATGCTCACGGTCGCGGGCATAGACGGCTCGGTTGTACTGCGGAAAACGATCCAAGATCTGAAAGAGGCGTGGCAGAACCCTCTGAGGGAGTTGTGATATGAAGCTGGCAAAGGCAATCGTATTGACGGGCAATGGCACCAACTGTGAGATGGAGGCTGCTCACGCCTGCAGGCTCGCGGGATTCGACCAGGTACGGATAGCCCATATCTCTGAGCTCCTCTACGGAGAGGTCCGGCTTGACGACTTCCACTTCCTGAACCTGACCGGAGGGTTTCTCGATGGTGACGACCTAGGAAGCGCCAAGGCACAGGCAAACCGCCTCAAGTATGCACGGGTGGCAGGCGGTGACGAGCACCTGGTGGATCAATTCCTGCGGTTCATACAGGACGGCAAACTGATCCTGGGGGTGTGCAACGGCTTTCAGCTCATGGTCAAGATGGGCCTCCTACCCGCGTTCGGCGGTGAGTATCTGAAGCAGACGACAACCCTTACCTTCAATGATTGCGGGCGATTCCAGGATCGCTGGGTCTACCTGCGGAACAATCCGGCCTCCCCGTCGGTTTTCACGCGGGGAATCGGCCGCGGCATCTACCTTCCCATTCGTCATGGAGAAGGGAAGTTTCAGGTGGAGTCGGAACAGGTCCTGGAGAGGATAGAAGCGCTGAATCTCGCGGTGCTGAAATATTCTGGCTCTGACTATTCAACTCCCACCATGGAATTCCCCCTCAATCCCAACGGGTCGCTGCATGCCATCGCAGGATTGTGCAACGAAACGGGACGACTCATGGGCCTGATGCCGCATCCGGAGGCATTCCTCCATCGCACCAATCATCCCCGCTGGACACGTGAAGAACTGCCGGAAGAGGGAGACGGTCTGCTCCTGTTCAGGAACGCGGCCGATTTCGTGCGGGGCAATCTGCTGTAGACGCGCCTCCGTGGAGGGGCTAAAGGAGAACGGTACGTCAATGAAACTTGTTCGACCAGAAGAAGAGTGCGGTATTTTCGGCATATTCAATCATCCGGAGGCGGCGAACCTGACCTATCTCGGGCTCTATGCGTTGCAGCATCGCGGGCAGGAGAGCTGCGGGATAGTGTCATCCGACGGGATGCACCTCCACTCCCACAAGAGCATGGGCCTTGTGGCGGACGTTTTCGGAAACCAGGATATCTTCCGACGTCTCCCAGGAACGGCGGCCATCGGACATGTGCGTTACTCGACAACGGGTTCATCGGTATTGAAAAACGTTCAACCAATCATGGTTGACTATTCACGAGGCTCCATTGCGGTCGCCCATAACGGCAACATCGTCAATGCCCAGCTGATCAAGGACGAACTGGAGGCGTGGGGTTCCATCTTCCAGACCACCATGGATACGGA
>JAAZOO010000114.1 GCA_012797715.1 Geobacteraceae bacterium
ACAGGCCAGGTTCCTGCGACACGATACCTTTTTCGGCAACGAGATCGTACCGAATACCCGCCGTCTCTGCCTGATGAACCTGTTCCTCCACAACATAGGTGAACTGGATGGGGAGCCAACCGTTGACCGTTCCGATGCTCTTATTTCAGAGCCGAAGCAACGCTTCGACTACGTGCTGGCCAATCCCCCATTTGGCAAGAAAAGCAGCATGACCTTCACGACTGAGGAAGAGGAAGAGGGTAAAAACGACCTTACGTACCAGCGGCAGGACTTTTGGGAAACCACCTCCAACAAGCAGCTCAATTTCCTCCAGCATATCGTTTCCATGCTGAAAGAGACCGGCAAGGCTGCCGTGGTACTGCCGGATAATGTGCTGTTTGAAGTGGGCGCCGGAGAGAAGATCCGCAAGAAGCTGCTGGAAAACTGTGATGTGCATACGATCCTGCGTCTGCCGACCGGTATCTTCTACGCCCAGGGAGTCAAGGCAAATGTGGTGTTCTTCGACGCCAAGCCCAAGGACGGCCAGATTCACACCAAAGGGGTCTGGTTCTACGACCTACGCACCAACAAACATTTCACCCTCAAAACCAGGACGCTCAAATACGATGAACTACAGGATTTTATCACCTGCTTCAACCCGGATAATCGCCATGAGCGAAAAGAATCAGAACGTTTCAAGTATTTCTCATATGAAGAACTCATTGCCCGCGACAAAACCAATCTCGACATCTTCTGGCTGAAGGACGACAGCCTCGATAATCTGGATGAACTTCCTCCCCCGGATGTATTGGCCCAAGAGATTATTGATCACTTGGAGGCGGCGTTGAACTCATTCCGGGATGTGGCGGCCGGATTGGTGGGTAAATAGAAGCTTTTCCCGGCAAACTTCGCGGAAAACACACAACAAAGGCCGTCTCCCACCAGGATGACGGCCTTTAATTTGCGGGCACGACAATAACGGTCTCCTTCACCCCTTCAGCGCCGCTTCAATGGCGCGCAGCCCTTCCAGGGCTCCGCAAGGGAGGGAGACATGGGGAGGGGCGACGTGCGGCTCCCGGGGATTGATGCGGATGAGCGCGGCGCCGCGGCTTCCTGCGAGGCGCTCGCCCAGGTTCCTGATGGTGGGGACGGCGGTTCCCGCCCCCATCTCCACCACCACGGCCGGGTCGTCCATGTCCGTGAGAAATCTCTGGAAAAGGCGTTCCTTGCGGGCGGTACGGTCGGGAATCCATGCCCCGTCGCCGAACATGAGGATGCAGGGCCGGGCGACCGCGCCGCAGCGGAGGCAGCGGGGGATGTGGCGGGCGCGCATGGTGTCGGGATCCACCGGAACATCCTCCCGGTTTTCCCAGACGGCAGGGGAGCAGGGAAGGCTGCACTGCAGGTAGTGGATGGAGCCGTGCACCTCCAGGATCTCTTCCTCCCGGAAGCCTGCCTTCTGGAACTGCCCGTCCACATTGGAGGTGACCACGAAGGCGCAGAGCGCGTAGCGGGCGATCCATTCCCTGAGGATGCGGAACCCCTCGTGGGGAACGGTGTCCCGGTACAGGTTCGCGCGGTGTCCGTAGAAGCCCCAGCCGAAGGCGGGGTCCCGCCGGAAGTGGTCCGGATTGGCGGCCTCGATGAAGCTGATGCCGAGCCGCTCGTAGGGGGGGTAGGCCTTCCAGAATCCCCCCGGTCCGCGAAAATCGGGGAGCCCGGAATCGACGCCCATCCCGGCTCCCGCGGTGATGATCAGGGAACGGGCGAATCGGATGAGGGATGCGGCCTTGTCGATGGCCTGCTCGTGGGGCATGGGTCCACCTCGTGTCGGAAAGGGCCGACGTGCGGGAGGGGTCGGGGGCCTGGGAAAACGCTCGGTCATATCTCCGAAGCGGAAGGAAGGGTCTCGTTCATGCTGCCGGTCCGGTAGCCCTCCAGGTCGAGGGAGACATAGGTGAACCCCGCTTCCTTGAAATGGGAGACAAGGGTACGGCGCAGCGCTGGGTCCAGGAGCCGCGGAATCTCATCCCCCCCCACCTCGATGCGCGCCGTTTCGTTGTGGAACCTGACCCGGAAGGCGCGGAAGCCTTGACGATGCAGGAACTTTTCGCACTCCTCCACCCTTCCCAGCCTGTCGGCTGTGATCTCGATCCCGTACGGGAAACGGCTGGCAAGGCAGGCAAAGGACTGCTTGTCCCAGGTGGGAAGTCCCCGTTCGCGGCTCAGGCGGCGGATATCGTCCTTGCACAAGCCCGCATCCAGGAGGGGACTGCGCACCCCCAGCTCACGGATGGCGCGGCGGCCGGGACGGTAGTCTCCCGGGTCATCGCTGTTGCTGCCGTCCGCGATGCACGCAAGCCCCAGCTCGGCGGCCTTTTCCCGGCAGATCCGGAACAACTCCCTTTTGCAGTGGTAGCAGCGGTCGGGTGGATTATTGGCGAAGCCGGGAATCCGCAGCTCGTTTGATTGGATGACGATGCGGGGGGCGCCGATCCATTCCGCCAACTCCGACGCCTCCCGCACTTCCGATGCCGGAAAGATGGGTGACACGGCAGTCACGGCCCAGGCCCGGTCACCCAGCACGTCGCGGGCGACCGCAAGGAGAAAGGTGGAATCCACGCCCCCGGAGAAGGCGACCAGCACCGAACCCATATCCGCCAGGAAGCTCCGGAGGCGTTCGTATTTTTCGTGGAGAGCATCCATGTCCGCCGGTCAGTCGAAGATCCCCGTGGAAAGGTACCTCTCCCCCGTATCGCACATGACGGTCACCACGTTTTTCCCCTTTCCCAGCTCCCGCGCCAGCTTGAGCGCGCCGAAGAAGTTGGCTCCGGCAGAGATTCCCACAAGCATCCCCTCGACCCGCGCCAGAGTGCGCGCCGATTCGAAGGCCTCCTCGTTCGTGACGCGAATCACCTCATCGTAAATCCCGGTGTTCAGGACATCGGGAACGAAGCCGGCGCCGATCCCCTGGATTTTGTGCGGCCCCGGCTCACCGCCGGACAGGACCGGAGAGTCGTCCGGCTCCACCGCGGCAATACGGATATCCGGATTGTGCCTGCGCAGCACCTCGCCGACGCCGGTGAGGGTGCCGCCGGTGCCGACACCGGCAACGAAGCCGTCGATGGAGAGTCCCGCCATCGCGGCGATGATTTCGGGTCCGGTGGTCCTGCGGTGGGCTTCGGGGTTCTCCGGGTTCTTGAACTGCTGGGGCATGTAGTAGCCGTGCGCAGCGGCCAGTTCTTCGGCCTTCTGCACCGCCCCCCGCATTCCCTGAGTGCCCGGCGTGAGGACCAGCTCGGCACCGTAGGCCGCAAGGAGCCTCCTGCGCTCGATGCTCATGGTATCGGGCATGGTGAGGATCAGCCGGTACCCCTTCACGGCGCACACCATGGAAAGACCGATGCCGGTGTTGCCGCTGGTGGGCTCGATGACCGTGGCGCCCGGCTTCAGGGCGCCGTCCCGCTCCGCGGCCTCGATCATGGCCAGACAGATGCGGTCCTTGACGCTCCCTCCGGGGTTTTTCGATTCCATCTTCACATGGATTGCCGCGGAATTCTCTTCCTCCAGCCGGGTCAGCCGGACCAGGGGAGTGGCGCCTATTTGCCCCAGAATGGTGGCAGCGGCATCTCCCCGGGTCATTGATCGCGCATGTTTTGCCATGTGGGCCTCCTTGGTGCGGTCGGCGCCGCCTCGTCTTCCGCCTTTCGGCGAATACGGCGTTCCGTGTCAGATATAGTAGGTGAACCGGTGGTCCTGCTCCCTCTTCACCCCCAGGGAACTACCCCGCTGGCAGAGGTTTTTGAGGGTAATACCGGCGAAGAACTCGTTGAGTTTCCCGGCGGCCTCCCGCCACACGGTCTGGGTGACGCAGCTTCCATCAAGGGCGCACTCCCCTTTTTTCCCCTCCGTCTCAGCGGTGCACGCAACGATCAGGGTATCGCCTTCCGCCGCTTCGAGGATTTCCAACACCGTAATCTCTTCCGGCTTCCGGGCCAGGTAATACCCCCCCTGGGGACCCCGCTTGCTCCTGAGTATCCCCGCTTTCTTGAAATTCTGGAATATCTGTTCCAGGTAGCGGGGGGGGATGTCCTGCCTGCGTGAGATGTCCTTGATCTGGGCGGGAAGCGTCCCCGAATTGTAGGCCATGTCGAACAGGGCGCGCAACCCGTAGCGGCTCTTCGTGGAAAGTCTCATGACAATACCTCCTTGTACGGGACCCCCCCGTCTCTGGAAAAGCGGAGAAGCAGTGGTGTTTTTATAAAATATTCCTATCATTATTGTCAACAACTCAAATAACGAATCTGGAGATTCTTCATGATTGCAGTGAAGTTTACGACCATTGTTCTTCGCAACCATATCTGGTACGATTCGAAAAAAACAGCGAGCTGCACAGGGAGGAATGCATGAAAAGACAGATAGGAAAAGGAACCGTCCTGTTCCCCACCCCGGCCGTCATGGTATCGTGCAGGGGCCTGGACACAGCGCCGAACATCATTACCATCGCCTGGGCCGGGGTGGTATGCTCCGAGCCTCCCATCGTGAGCGTTTCCATCCGGCCCGGACGCCATTCCCACGGCCTGATCAAGGAGTCGGGCGAATTCGTGGTGAACATTCCCCGTGAGGAGCAGCTGCGAAAACTGGACTTCTGCGGTGTCACGAGCGGCAGGAACACAGACAAGTTCGCGGAACTGGGACTGACCCCGGTGGCGGGAAGCGAAGTGAAAGCGCCGC
>JAAZOO010000115.1 GCA_012797715.1 Geobacteraceae bacterium
CACGGGTATGGCCTTTTCCTTTGGTGCTCGGGCCACGGCCCATGAACCTGGATTCGGCAGTAGGAGGCATCCTTCGTTCGCTCTGATTGCCCTCTTTCCGATACTCTAAGCTCATTTCGCTACAGACGATACACTCACCCTTCGGTTTCGGACAGTATCGGCTGAGGCCGCTCCATTTCGCTAAGAGCAGCAACGAAATAGGACAGAGTCGCTCTCTACGGATACCTCCACCTGCCGGTTGGAGGCTGATGGGACCTTCCACCCCACATCCGGGGGAATACCCCCTGATTTCTTGACAAATCCTTCCTGATTTTTTAATCATGGATGTGCCGAGAGCGATAGTGCTCAACGGCTATCATCGGACAGAGAAGGTTCCGACAGTGCGTTTGAAGGGCGTACTCCCTGCTATTTTGCTGGTTGCGGCGATGTTCGCAGTCGCGGAGCATATCGGGCAGAAAGAGATAATCTTTCCGGAGATCGCGGCCCTTGCCCTCGGCGCCTGGGTTATGGAGAAGCCTCCATGGGAAAGCCCGCCCCTCCACTTCTGGCTGTCTCCCACCCTGGCGGCCCTGACCGGAATCCTCATCGTGCGTTTTTTTGCGTATTCACCCTTTTTCATGATAACGGCGGCCTTCAGCCTCGTATCTCTTCAATTGAAATGGGCGCGCTCCAGCGTGCTCCCCTCCCTCTCCGCGGCGATCCTTCCCATCATTACCCATTCCAATAGCTGGTACTATCCCCTGTCCGTCTGTGCTCTATCAGGAGCGATTGCTGTCGGGCACCGCGTGATGAAACTGAACGATTCCGAAATTATCTCCGCACCTGCAAACACCACTGTTGCCGGAGAAAAGAAACCGTCCGCACTCGACCGCCGGCAATCGGTCCATTGGATAAAACTTCTTGCGGGCATCTCCCTCGTAACAGCGGTCGCCACAGGCTTCGATCTCCTCTACGCGGTAGCCCCGCCCCTCATCGTGGCGTTCGTGGAAGTCTCGAAGCCGGGAGGAGCCGTGCGCAAAAAGGCCTGGAAAGCCCTGATCCTGCTCGTTCTTGCCGCATTTTCCGGGGTGTTGTGGCTTCGCCTGATCCATTATTCCCTGCATCTCCCCATCTGGTTTTCTGCCGGCATATCAACGGCAACCGTTTTCCTGTTCTATCACGCCCTGCGCACACCATTTCCGCCCGCGGCAGCAATCGCCCTGCTGCCGACGATTCTCCCGGAACAGGGTATTCACACCTATCCCTGGCAAGTACTTGCGGGGAGCACGGCGCTCTTCATGCTGAGCAGGGCCTGCTTCGGGGGCAGCGGATTCGCCTGGGCAAGGGGCGCGGCGGCACAGGCGTATAGAAAGGAAACGTGACGATGGATATCCGGACCGCCATGGCAGAAACCGCCAAGAATACGTCCCTTCGGGAAGGAATCGGTCTTGGAAATCACTATTCAACGCATAGGCTACTCACCAGGAATCCCTCAACCAAGGGAAAAGGGACGATCCGGGACGTTTTTCATCCGGATGCCGTCGGCACGGTGGAGAGATTGGCCGGACCGGCGGAAGGGGTGCTGGACAGAGGCACGCCCGGCGCCTGAAATCAGGCGTTGCGATAGACCCCTTACCGGTGATAGTGTTGCGAAAATCACAACACCCCATGGAGGACGCATGATCACCGCATACGCAACCGAACAGCCGTTCGACCACCTGGAACTCTACCGCTCATTCCTGGAGCGGGAAACCGACGCCACCGGCACCGTGGTGCTGCACCACGGCCGCGTCAAACGCCCGGGAAAGCAGGTTCCCGACTTCTCCACCGTCGAGTTGAAACCGCTCACCGACGACGTCGATCAACGCCTGGCCGCCATAGCCCGGCAGGCTCACGAGAAGTTCAAGCTCAACCAGGCCCTGGTGGTCCACCGTCTCGGCACCATCGGCGCCTGCGATTCGGTTCTCCTGGCCATCGTTTCCGGCAAGACGAGGGATCGCTGCTTCGAGGCCTGCTCCTGGATCGTGGACGAGGTCAAGAAAGAGGAGTTCATTGAACTGATAGAAATTGCTTGACGATGCTTCACAAACAGACAAGGGCAGGCATGTCCACCATGCCTGCCCTTGCTGTACCCCGTAGCCGGTACCCTCAGGATCTTCCTGCCCAGAAGCTTTCCAGCGCCGTTGCCGCCACGGAAAAATCTTCAAGCTCCAGTTCCAGGTCGGGCGTCCAGGAGCGCTTCCCGTAATAGGTCTTGTCATAGTACTCTTCGATCAATCCCCTGGCAATCCCTTCCACCTCCCACTCCTCAATCCTGCGCTTCAGTTCGGCATGGCGGACGCCGCCCAGCTTCTTTCCGATCCGTCCAAGCGCCTCCAGCATCTTCTCCTTGTACTCGGGGCGGGCGTATTCGGCGCTAAGCCTCTTGATCCGGGTTTCCATGGATGCGTGACACCAGACCCTGACGCTCTCCGCCATCCTGTCGTAGAGCCGACCCGGAAGATAATACTTTCCGATACGCCTGCTTTCCCCCTCCAAAACGATGGGAAGACCCATGGGAAGCCTCCTGAAGGCATCCCAAAGCACTGTTTCGAAATGCTTCTGGGAAAAGTCCTGCCGCATGCCGAGGCCGCCGAAGGCGGAGCCCCGGTGGCAGGCCAGCGCTTCCAGGTCGATTGTCGACCACTTTCCCGGGTCCAGTCCGTTGATGAACATGGTCTTGCCGGTGCCGGTCATCCCGTGCAGGACAATGAGGGGAGAAGGAAAATCACACCGCTCAAAGTATTCCACGACATGATTTCTGAAGGACTTGTATCCTCCGGAAAGCTGGAGTGCCGGGGTTCCGCACATCTCCACCAGCATGGCCACGGACTGGCTGCGCAGCCCCCCGCGCCAGCAGTAGACAAGGATCGGCCTGCCGGAGGAATGGGCGAGGATCCGGTCGACAAGGTCATGGAAACGGGAGCAGGTAAGCTCCAGACCCCGCCTGCGGGCCGCGACGGGACCGACCTGCTTGTAGATCGTACCGATCTCGGCCCTTTCCTCATTGGACAGGAGAGGGACATTGTACGCGCCGGGGATGTGATCTTCCTGAAATTCGAGGGGCGTCCTCACATCGATCAGGCAGTGGGTGTCAACAAGGTGAGGGGTAAACTGAATTTTCTCTGGCATCGGAACTCTTCCAAATTCATGGTGTCTCCCAAGGGATCTGCCGCGCTGAAAGGGATGTTCAAGCGGACATCCGGGGATTCAGACCGTTATGACACTGTCGGCAACCTTCATCCCGGCAACGATATCCATCATGTTCGTTATCTCGCCGACCCCCATGGAATCCAGAAGGTGGAAGTAGCCCAGGCAGACTCCGCAAGCAAATATCTCGACTCCGGCCTCAACCAGTTCGCGCAGGACAGGGACCGCATCGGAACCCTCGGCGGTAAACCGTACCCCTCCGTTGACAAAGATGACCCGCCAGAGGTCCGGACCCATCTCTTTCAGGGTCTTCAGAAAATTGAACATCAGCATATCACCCAGACCGTCGTCTCCCTGTCCCAGGTGTTCGCTTGTCACAAGGACCAGAATCCTGCGACGGTCCGCCTCAGGCCTTACTACCGGTTTCTCTGCCCGCTCCGGCCTGGCGGCCACTTCTCCCTCTCCCAGGACAGCCTCCAGCCGGAAACCGTCTTGGATTTTCTCGCTCAGCACCCGATAGGTGTTGTGCTCGAGAAAACGGCTGACATTCTGACGAGCCGCCTCGTTGTCAACCAGCACCGTCACCGTTGGGGGAGAAGTCTTTCCGAGCACTTCCCTGACATGCAGCACAGGCGCCGGGCATACCATGCCTCGGCAATCAATTTCACGCATTCTGCCCGCTTCCTTTCCTTGGACGTTACTCCACACACATTCTATCTGCCGGCCCTGAAACCACTTCACCTACAATTGAGGCGCAACCGATTCCCTCGCTCATCAGTGCGGCGACAAAACGCTCCGCATCCCCGCCCGCAACAGCAAACAGCAATCCGCCCGATGTCTGGGGATCAAACAGGAGGTCCTGGATACACCGGGGGACACCCGCGCCGAATTCCACAAAAGCCCCCCTGAAATTCCTGTTGTTGTAGGCCCCCGCCGGGATGAGCCCCATATCGGCATATTCCAAAGCCTCCGGATAGTGAGGCACGTCCGCCGCTTTGACGCGCACGCCGCAACCCGAGTCCACCACCATCTCAGCCAGATGACCCAGAAACCCGAAGCCGGTTATATCGGTGCACGCATGAACCGGGAAATCATTGGCCACCAGGGCTGCCGCCCGGTTCAGGGCAGACATGTTTCGCGTTACACTCTCCGTCAAATCCCGGGAGGCAAGCCCTGCTTTGATGGCCGTGGTCACGATTCCGGTGCCAAGCGGCTTGGTAAGAACAAGGCGATCGCCGCATACCAGGTTCTTCTTCGTCAGGATACGGGCAGGATGGATAAAACCGGTCACCGAAAGGCCGTACTTAAGCTCGCTATCCTCAACGGTATGCCCGCCGACCAGGACTACTCCTGCCTCGCGCATCTTGTCGAGGCCTCCTTCAATAATCTTGCGAAGAATCGAAATATGGAGAGTCCTGGCCGGAAAAGCCACCACGTTCATCGCTGTTTTGGGAGTCCCTCCCATGGCATAGATGTCGCTCAGTGCATTGGCAGCGGCAATCTGGCCGAAATGGTAGGGATCATCGACCATGGGCGGAAAGAAATCTATGGTCTGAACTAAAGCCAAATCCTCGTTAATCCGGTAAACACCTGCATCGTCGGCACGATCGAGCCCGACGAGAAGGTTCGGATCGACGGGAAGATCAAGACCGCAGAGTGCCCTGTCCAGATCGCCGGGAGCAAGCTTTGCGGCGCATCCCGCTCCCTTTACGGTCGTTGTAAGTCGTACTGGCTGGTCAATCATATCCGACTCCCGGTTCAAATGTATGAGCATGTAATGGGGAGCTTTATACTTACCAGATTTCAGTCCCCGCTTCCATATGTTTCGGCTGACTCATCCGGTACGAAAACCCAGATTGCCGGTTGACATGTTTTGTATTTATATATATAAAACATCACATATAACTTCACTGGCACTACCCATCCGTTGGGTACATTTCCATGGTACGGAGGATACCAACCATGAGCAAGAAAATCGTCGTCATCGGCGGCTCCGCCGCCGGACCCAAGGCCGCGGCCCGGGCCAAGCGCCTGGACCCGACCGCCGAGGTCACCATCATCCAGAAGGCGCCCGAGATGTCCATGGCGTCCTGCGGCTACCCGTATTTCGTGGGCGGCGTGTTCAACGACCGGAACGCCCTGCTCAGCACCCCCTACGGCGAGGTGCGCGACCCCAATTTCTTCGTCAACACCAAGGGGATCACGGCCCGCACCGAAACCGAGGTGACCGCCATCGACCGCGCGCGCAAGGTCGTCCAGTGCCGCGACCTGAAGAGCGGAGCGGTGGACGAGGTCCCCTACGACAAGCTGATCCTCGCCACCGGCGCCAGGGCCCGCAAACCGCCGGTTCCGGGCATCGACCTGGAAGGGGTAACCACCCTCCAGTCCATGCGCGACGCCGATTTCCTGCGCAAGATCCGCGACGAGGGGACCATCAAGAAGGCGGTAGTAATCGGCGGCGGGCTGATCGGCATCGAGACCTGCGAGGCGCTCCAGCTGTCCGGCATCGACATCACGGTCATCGAGATGCTCCCCCAGATCCTGGTGTTCCTGGACTGGGAACTGGCTGAGCTGCTGGAGAATCATG
>JAAZOO010000116.1 GCA_012797715.1 Geobacteraceae bacterium
AGAGCACTGTAACGGATGAACGGTTTTCTCGTAGTCGACAAGCCTCCCGGCATGACATCCCATGATGTTGTTGCCGTTGCCCGAAGGATCCTGAAACAGAAAAAAATCGGTCATACCGGGACACTGGATCCGTTCGCGACAGGGGTTTTGCCTTTGGCGCTCGGGGAAGCGACCAAGGCAATTCCTTTTCTCGACGAGTCGGAAAAACAGTACAGGGCACTCATGTGCCTGGGAATTTCCACGGACACGCAGGACGGAACCGGAACAATCCTCAGACGGGGAGACTACGCGGAAATCTCGGAAGAGAAGGTGATGGAAGTTTTCTCCCGCATCAAGGGGACGTCGTTCCAGATCCCACCCATGTATTCGGCAATCAAGAGGGGAGGAGTCCCCCTGTACAGAATGGCCCGCAGAGGGGAGGACGTGGACAGGCCGGCGCGCGAAATCACCGTGCACGACATCTCCGTTGAATCCGTCAAGATGCCTTGCATCACCTTCCTGGTCACCTGTTCACGGGGAACCTATGTTCGCACCCTCGCCTCCGATCTGGGAGACTCGCTTGGCTGCGGTGCTCATCTGCGTGAACTGCGACGCTTGAAGAGCGGCCCTTTCCTGCTGAAGGATGCCGTTACCCCGGATATGCTCAGGAATTCCGGAGAGGGAGAGGCAATCGGCGCCCGGCTGATTTCTCCCTACCAAGCGTTATCGCATCTGAAGGATTTTGCCCTGTCCGCCCGGGGAGCCCAAAAGGTCCGTCACGGAATTGCCCCGGGAGTTGACGATTTTACAGGGATTTCTTCCCTTGAACCGGGTTCCCCTCAAAAGGTGCGCCTTTCCTTTGAGGGGAGGCTGCTGGCGGTTGCATCCGCCACTGCGCGCAACGATTCCGATATTGTGCAAACCGTTTGTCTTTTAAGGGTTTTCAGCTAGGTTTTCCTTTACATGAACCGGGTGTTTGTGGTAGAAGAGAGAACTTCGAAATTATCCGGAATGGGGTACAAACGCTATATTTTTCACCGGAAAGGGGGTGTGCCTGAATGCTGGTAACAGAAAAGAAGCAGGAAATCATCAAGACACATAAACGACATGAGAATGATACCGGTTCTCCTGAAGTGCAGATAGCGATTCTCACCGAGAGAATCACGTATTTGACGGAGCATTTCAAGGTTCACAAGAAAGATCATCACAGCCGGCGCGGTCTTCTCAAGATCGTCGGTCAAAGAAGACGGCTTCTCGATTATCTGAAAAGCAAGGATGTGGAGAGATACCGAGCCATTATCGAAAAACTTGGTATCAGGAGATAACAAAAGGCAGTATATCTCTTGAAACAGAAGGGATATATTGCCTTTCTTTTTTCAACGGGCGTTACGCCCGTTTGTTTTTTTTGTTGGGGGCGCGGGTAAAATTACTTCAAGGCCTGCCTGATACAGGCGTTGGGTAACTTTATCGACGGCCCCAACAGAGACACCACGGCATGGAGGCCACTATGAAGAAACATACGGTAAAAGCTGACGTACAAGGAAAAACAGTAATTCTCGAAACCGGCTGGATGGCAAAGCAGGCGCACGGCGCTGTCGTTGTCAGGTGCGGCGACACGATGGTGCTAGTCACCGCGGTCGCAGCCAAATCCGCGCGGGAGGGTCAGGACTTCTTCCCCCTTACGGTTAACTACCAGGAAAAAGCCTATGCCGGAGGGAAAATTCCCGGCGGCTTCTTCAAGAGGGAAGGGCGTCCGTCCGAGAATGAAACATTGAGCAGCCGTCTCATCGACAGACCGATTCGTCCCCTCTTTCCCGAGCACTTCTTCAACGAGACACAGATAATGGCAACCGTGATCTCCGCCGACCGGGACCATGACCCGGCGATGCTCTCCATAGTTGGGGCTTCGGCTGCACTGGAAATTTCCGACATCCCGTTCCAGGGTCCTATCGCGGGAGTAAAGGTGGGAAGGGTTGATGGCAGGTTCATCTGCAATCCTTCCGCGGAAGAATTGGAGAAAAGCGATATCGAGATAGTGGTGGCCGGCAGCAGGGATGCGGTCATCATGGTTGAAGGCGGGGCGGCTATCGTCTCCGAACAGGAGATGCTTGACGCCGTATATTTCGGACATGCTGCTCTGCAGCCGCTTCTGGACGCGCAGAAGGAGCTCCGCGCTCTCGCCGGGGTTGCGAAACGGGAGGTGCCGGCTCCCACGGTGGACGAGACACTGAAAAGCAAGGTTTCCGAACTGGCAAAGGAAAAGATCAAGGAAGCCGTCAAGATTAAGACCAAAGTCGAACGACACGAGCGGCTTGCCCTCATAGCGGAGGAGATACAGGCAGCGCTTCTCGATGACTATGAAGATCGGGCCGCGGAAATCGCCGGTTTCCTCGACGATCTGGAATACCAGCTCGTCCGCGAGCATATCGTGAAGGATGGCGTGCGCATTGACGGGCGCGACACCAGAACCATACGGACGATCACACCGGAAGTCGGAATCCTTCCCAGAGCCCATGGCTCATCGCTTTTTACCCGGGGAGAAACCCAGGCGCTTGTTGCCGCCACCCTTGGGACGTCCATCGACGAACAGCGCATTGACTCCCTCTATGGGGAGAGCAAGAAGAGATTCATGCTGCACTATAATTTCCCGCCCTTTTCCGTTGGAGAAACGAGCATGCGCCTCGCACCCGGCCGGCGTGAGATAGGGCACGGCATGCTTGCCGAGAGAGCCCTCGAGAGGGTCTTGCCGGGATTCGACGATTTCCCGTACACCATCCGGATCGTGTCCGATATCCTGGAAAGCAACGGGTCGTCGTCAATGGCCACGGTGTGCGGGGGTTCCCTTGCCCTGATGGACGCCGGTGTTCCCGTAAAGGCCCCGGTGGCCGGAATTGCCATGGGCCTCATTAAGGAGGGAGACACCTTTACCATCCTTTCCGATATCCTTGGTGATGAAGACCACCTGGGCGACATGGATTTCAAGGTCGCGGGTACCGCCGAGGGCGTCACCGCGTTGCAGATGGATATTAAAATCACCGGCGTAACAAGAGAGATCATGCAAAGGGCCCTGGAGCAGGCACGGGAAGGAAGGCTGCACATCCTTGGAAAAATGGCGGAAGCCCTCGTGCAGCCCCGCACTGAGATGTCCCCCTATGCGCCGAGAATAACCACCATCTATGTCAAGACGGACAAAATCCGCGACGTGATAGGATCGGGCGGGAAGAACATCCGCGGCATCACCGAGGCCACAGGTGTAACGATAGATATCGAGGATACCGGCAAGATTAACATTGCAAGCCACGACATGGCAGCCTGTGAGCTCGCCATTAAGATGATCCGGGATCTTACGGCAGAGGCGGAAGAAGGAAAGCTCTACATGGGAACGGTAAAGAAGGTGATGGACTTCGGAGCGTTCGTGGAAATATTCCCCGGAACCGACGGCCTCGTTCACATTTCGGAGCTTGATACCGAACGGGTCAAGAACGTCAGCGACATTCTCCGCGAGGGAGACAAGGTGCTGGTCAAGTGTATCGGTATTGATAAACAGGGCAAGATCAAACTGTCCCGCAAGGAAGCACTCGGAGCCTCCCTTCCCGAGTAACCACGGATTCCAGTGCTGGTAATTGGCCTTCACCGGTGTATAGTATCAATATGATTACCAAGTCCACGCTACAAAACGGAATCCAGGTTGTCAGCGAGGCCATCACCCATTCCCATTCAGTTGCAATCGGAATATGGGTCACCAACGGCTCTCGCCATGACAAACGGGGTATGAGCGGTGTCGCCCACTTCATCGAACACCTCCTGTTCAAAGGGACGGGAAGCCGAAGCGCATTGGACATCGCCCGCGAGATTGACTCCGTGGGCGGTGTCCTCAATGCCTTCACCTGCAGGGAGTATGTCTGCTACTACGCCAAAGTGCTGAACGAATCCCTTCCGAAAGCCGTTGAGCTCCTCTCCGACATCTTTCTCCATTCCACGTTCGACCCCGCGGAGATCGAAAAGGAGCGAAAGGTTGTTCTTCAGGAAATCCGGATGTTGAGGGACAGTCCTGAAAGTTACATCCATGAACTCTTTTGCCAGAGTTTCTGGAAAAGCCATCCGCTCGGCATGTCCATCGCCGGCACAGAAGAAAGCGTCGGAAAACTTTCCCGTAATATCATCCTGACCAGCAGGAATGAACGATTCAGAACGGAAGATATCATTATCGCTGCAGCAGGAAAAGTATCCCACCGTGAACTCGTCTCTCTACTGGAGGGCCTTTTCGCGGAGGTGGAAGAAGGTTCCTGCCAGAAAGACCCTGAGCTTCCCGTCTGTGAAAAACGCATCGAAATAATAAGCAAGGATCTGGAGCAGGCCCATCTCTGCATCGGGACAAAGGCCCTCCCGCAAGACAGTCCGCAACGGTACGCAGGATACGTCCTCAACACTATTCTGGGAGGGAGCATCAGCTCGAGACTCTTTCAGGAAGTTCGAGAAGAGAAGGGGTTGGCGTATTCCGTATACTCCTATGTGCTGTCCCATTCGGACACGGGCACGCTGGTCGTCTATGCGGGAACGAAACAGGAAAAGATTCTTGAAGTCATTGAGATTATCCT
Source organism: Geobacteraceae bacterium (assembly GCA_012797715.1). Lineage (GTDB taxonomy): Bacteria > Desulfobacterota > Desulfuromonadia > Geobacterales > Geobacteraceae > RPRC01. Next base: position 4,578 of record JAAZOO010000116.1, read on the forward strand.
CCAACAATTGAGAACCTTGAAGAGAGAGCCGGTATCGAGCGAAGAACTGGAATTTGCCCGCGAACACCTGAAAGGCAATCTGCTGTTGTCTCTGGAAAGCACCGACAACAGGATGACGAAACTGGCGAAAAACGAGATCTACTTTGGTCGCCAGGTCTCGCTTCCCGAAATCGTTTCGGCGCTGGAACGTGTCAGCGCCCGGGACGTCTTGGAACTGTGCCGGGAAATGTTTTGCGACGAGTACCTGACCCTTGAGGTGCTGGGAAAGATGGATGCCGCATCCCTTCCCGCATCATCCCTCTCCCTGTGATGCCTGATGAAAAATAGACTTCTCGTAAAAATCAGACGCATTCCCGGCCGAGGCGGGAATCCTCTCCCTACATACATGACGTGCAGTTCCGCGGGCATGGATATCTACGCGGATCTCCCGGAGGACATACTCCTACGTCCGGGAGAAAGGACGCTTGTCCCCACCGGAATCGCCCTGGAACTGCCGGAAGGGTGTGAGGCGCAGATACGTCCCAGGAGCGGCCTGGCCCTGCATCACGGCATTACGCTCGTGAATGCTCCCGGAACCATCGACCCGGATTACCGCGGCGAAATCGGCATCATCGTTATCAATCACGGTTCCGAGCCGTTCCGGATCAAAAGTGGCGATCGAATCGCGCAGATGGTCTTCGCCCACTTTGAACGGGCCGAACTGGTGGAGGTGCCCGAACTGGGAGACTCCCGAAGAGGAGAGGGCGGCTTCGGACACACGGGCCGCACCTAACCGTCCGCAACCGTTGGAAAACAAAAGGAGAAACGAAAAAGAATGCAGGATCCTCGCATACAGGAAATGGCCGGAATCTTGGTGGACTACTCCACTCGGGTGAAAAAGAACGATATCGTGCTGATCAGCGCTTCCGGTACCGGATGTATCCCTCTCGTCAAAGAAGTCTACTCCCTTTGCCTCAAGAGGGGGGCCAAGTACGTGGAGTACGAGTTTTCCGTGCCCGAGATCAATCGTCTTTTCTATACACTGGCCGACAAAAAGCAGATTGCCTATTTCCCGGAACACAAGCTGGATTTCATGAAACAGGTAACCGTTTATATCGGGATTGGGTCTGCGGAAAACTCCATGGCTCTGGCGCAGGCCGACCAGGGAAACATGATTGCCGTATCGAAGATCAGGCGCCCCATTACGGATTGGAGAGTGAAGAACACTCGCTGGGTTGTGACCCGTTTCCCCACCCACGGCGCTGCCCAGGAGGCCCGCATGAGCCTCGACGAGTACGAAGATTACCTGTTTTCCTCCTGCTGCATTGATTGGCGGGAAGAATCCCGCAAACAGGAAAAGCTGAAGAAACTGGTGGACAGGACGGACAGGGTCCGAATAACGTCCTCGGATACCGATATATCCTTCAGCGTTGCAGGGTTCAAGGGTGTCAAGTGCGACGGACGATACAACCTCCCGGACGGAGAGGTCTTTACCGCTCCGGTTCGGGACTCTGTCGAGGGATATATAACGTACAACTGTCCTTCCCTCTACCAAGGCAAGGAGTTCTCCGGTGTAACCCTCGAATTCTCCAGGGGAAAAATCGTGCACGCATCCTGCCCGTCGGCAACCGAGGCGCTTAACCGTATACTCGATACGGATGAAGGGGCACGCTATGTGGGAGAGTTCGCGCTGGGAGTGAATCCGAGGATACGGGTCCCGATGCGGAACACCCTTTTCGATGAGAAAATCTTCGGGTCCATCCATCTCACCCCCGGTCAATGCTATGATGAATGCGACAACGGCAACCGCTCCGCGGTCCACTGGGACCTGGTGAAGATACTCGAAGGTGATGGAGAGATATGGTTTGACGATACCTTAATCCAGAAGGACGGTCGCTTTGTTCATCAGTCCCTGCTGGGGCTGAATCCGGAGGACTGACGATGCTGCTCGTCATAAACGGGGAAAATCCTCAGCCACGCCTGATAGCAAAGGTTGTCGATATCCTGAAACGGGGCGGCGTCATTGCCTACCCAACCGACACTACCTACGGCATCGGCTGCAGTATCATGAACAAGAAAGGGATAGAAAGGATTTATTCCATAAAACAACGAGAGAAGAAGAAGCCGTTTTCTTTCGTTTGCAGCGATCTCTCCGATATCGCCCGGTATGCCAAGGTAAGCAATTACCAGTACAAGATCATGAAGCGTCTTCTTCCGGGCGCCTACACCTTTGTGCTCCCCGCTTCAAGCACCGTCCCCGATCTTCTTGTCACCAAACAGAAGACCGTCGGAATTCGCATCCCCGATAACCATATCTGTCTCGCAATTGTTCGGGAGCTTGGGCATCCCATCATAACCACCAGTGCGAATCGTTCCGGTGAAGAGCCTATCGGGGACCCGGCTTCCGTAGATCGGGAACTGGGCAAACAACTGGATATCGTGGTGGATGGGGGAATCCTCTCCGCCGCGGTCAGCTCGGTGGTAAGCCTGATTGACGATGTTCCCGTCGTTCTCCGCCAAGGCATGGGAGATGTAGGCTGGTGCGAATAGAAACAGAAAAAGGAAGGTTTCATGCTGACGGCAGTCATATTTGATTTTGACGGAATTATTGTGGATACCGAACCGATACACTTCCGGGCTTTTCAGGAAGTTCTCCGACCGTTGGGCCTCGGCTACTCATGGGAGGATTATCTGGAACGATACATCGGTTTTGACGATCGCGACGCATTCCGTGAGGTTTTCAGACTTTCCGGAAGAGAGCTGGATGATTCCCTGCTGGCCTCCCTGATTGATAGAAAGGCCCAGGTATTCGAGGAAATCGTTGGGAAGGGAGTGCAGCCATACCCGGGTGTTATCGAACTAATCACTTCCCTTTCCGGTACGTTGCCCCTTGCCCTGTGCAGCGGCGCCTTGGAACGGGATATCCGGCCGATACTGGGTCAGCTGGGTATTCAGAAAGTATTCGATGTCATTGTAACCGCGGATGACGTGCGGGCAAGCAAACCGGACCCGGAGAGTTACCGCCTGGCGCTGGAGCGTCTTTGTGCGCAATTCCCAGAGGAAAAGATTACAGCGGATTCGTGCCTGGCCATCGAAGACACGCCGGCAGGGATTGCTTCCGCCCGCACTGCAGGTCTTGCCGTGCTTGCCGTTACCAACAGTTATCCTGAGGAAAAGCTGTCAGGTGCTGTCTCCGTTACCGACTCCCTGACATCGGTAACCATTGCGACACTCACCCGTCTTGCCGGAGGAGTGTCGTGAGCGAAGTCAGCCGTTAAGGATGGACAAGGGGGATGTTGGTGAGAAGGATTGTGCCGTCGGCCATGACAAGCTTGCGGATCGGATTTCTTTTCGGTATCGATGCATATCTGTGTGCATACCGTTGCTTCATCGGCGTATCACCGAGAAATTCCGTGGTAATGTTTTCACCCTGATACCATGCCTCAAAATGGAGATGCGGGCCGGTCGACCGCCCTGTTGAACCCGAGTGAGCAAGAATGGAGCTTCCCGTGACTCGCGTTCCGGTCGCCACGAGATTTTCGCGATTATGGGCATAGAGGGTGGTCGTTCCGTCGTCATGCTCCACGATCACCAGATTTCCATACCCTCCGCGGGATCCGCTGTATGAAACGACACCCGGTGCAACGGACCGCACCGGCGTCCCCTCGGGTACCGCGATATCAACCCCGTTATGGTTTCTGAGCATGCCGTGTAGGGGATCGTACCGAAGTCCAACCACGGAAGATATTGTCCCTGTGACAGGAAGGAGCGCCGGCTTTGCATCTCGAACCCGTTGCTGCAGGGAGGTCGCGGAAGGCCCCGGCCGCAGGCCGGGATGCCCGGCAGCGGCTGATTTTCCCGAGGTTGCAGGTCGGGGTCGGGGTTCACGAAGGAAGAGAACCGCCTTTCTGGATACAGGGGCGTTCGTGTAGCACTCCACGCCGTCTTTGTTCACATATTTGTAGAAATCGGCATGAGCAGCCGGTACCGGCAGCAGGGCCGCAATGCTCAGTACGACAAGGACCATCCACCCTCCTGTGTCCCCATGGCGTCCGGTTCGCGGTGTTGCTTCCATGAATTGAAGGAAATGCTCCTGCGACG
>JAAZOO010000117.1 GCA_012797715.1 Geobacteraceae bacterium
CATCAGGATGTTGACCCTCTCGAACCCGAGCACGTCATGCAGTCCTTCGGCGCAGAGAGAAAGAACCTCCTGTACGTCCAGCGATTTCTGTATCCTGGCGCTGATGCGGTGAAATTTCTTTATGGTGTCGTCCAGTGCGCGACACCTGCTTTCATACAATTCAGCCTGGGAGACTCCTGCCCGGTGGAGCTTCTCCAATTCATCGGCCCGTGAACGCAGCTGATCCCCGGTCTTGCCGAAGAGGTAGCCGCAGATGGATGCCATGGCAGCAGCCCCGACACCGATGAAGCAATACAGCAGGATGTTCTCGAAACTCCTGCCGGGATCCCCGAAGACCTTCTCCCACAGAGTGCCGCCCGGATAAGGAAGAAACACCAGGCGAAGGAGCGCCCACAGCGCCGGCGCAACTACTATCATCGAAAACCCGGCCAGGGCATATGCCGCGCCCCGGTTGTGCACTCTCCTCTGACCGTCCATATCATTCCTTCCCTGTTGCCAGCCGGTCCCTGCGTGATGTGAAAAAATACCGACCGAGGATTCAACCCCTTCCCTTCGGGAAGGCCACCCTCATCATTTCACTCCACTGCCCCTTCCAGGAGACGGTATTGCGGCACGGTCAGCGCGTTGCCGCCCCTGGCGCATCCCGAAAACCTGCCACGAGCTTGTCGTAGGTTGCCGATAGACTCTCCGGCATGACCCTCACATCGGAAATAAGGGTCATGAAATTGGTATCCCCAACCCACCGGGGAACGACATGGATGTGAAGGTGGTCGTCAACCCCGGCGCCGGCGGCTTTTCCCAGATTCATTCCGATATTGTATCCCTGCGGGGACAGTATCCCGGTCATCACGGAGCAGCAGAGCCGCACGTTTTCGAAAAGCTCCAGCATTTCCTCCGGAAGGAGACGCTCCATATCCGCCACATGACGAAGGGGGGAGACCAGCAGGTGGCCGCAGCTGTATGGATAGCGGTTCATCATGATGGACGTGTGCGCGCCCCGGCGCAGAATGAGCCGTTCCTTCTCGGCATCCTCGTCCTTTCGCTCCCCCAGACAGAAGATGCATCCTGGGGGTTTCTCGTTTACGATAAACTCCATTCGCCATGGTGCCCAAATTCTATCCATTCACGTAGAGTCCTTTCGGAAGGTGTGTCAAAAAAACGATTGTCAGGGCCGGGGTTCCGGTTTCAGGCGACGGGAGTTCAATGACCCACAGGCGCATAGGGGTCAGATGCGCACCGGGCAGGAAGCTTCATCCCGAACTCGGCAGGTGGATTCATCCTTCACTACCTTCGGACGCCTCCACCTGCCGCTGTAGGTTTCATTCCCCAGGAGGCGGAACGTGGGAACGGATGCCGGATTCACGGCACCGGGCATCCCCGGAGAGCCGGGCATCAGCCGATCTCCTCCAGCTCGATATCCACATCCTCCATGTCAGGGAGGTCGAGCGATCCGGCTTTTCCGCTCAGTTTCGCAATCATGCTCATGGTTTCGCGGAAGCCCGGATTCACGGAGAAGACTTCGCGGAAGGACTGGAGCGCTTCCTCTCCGCGGCCCGCGGCCATGTACAGAAGCCCCAGCTCATACCGGATGTTCAGGACTCTCTCGGCGCCGAGATCCGCAAGGGAAAGCACCGACGCAAGAACCTGTTCCGCCCCTGCGTAATCCCCTTTCTCCCGGCAGCAGACCCCTTGCAGTGTCAGGCAGTCCAGTTCCCGGTTCGAATCGTTTGCGGCGATGCGGAACTGCTTGATCGCGTCGTCATGGAGTCCCATCTCCATATAGGCA